>JBEKFT010000142.1:0-5217 GCA_050013175.1 Verrucomicrobiota bacterium | reverse complement strand
AAATCATGATGACGCCGCATCTGACTTCCCCGATGGCGATCTTCGGCTTCGTTTATGCCTGGTACTTGATGGCGGTGTTGCTGCTGGAGCTTTGGTTTGATTACCGGCAGGATCTCGTGGAGTGGTCGAAAACCACCGCCGGGTTCAAAGGGATTATCTATCGCATCTTCACCGTCGGCGTGACCGACGTATCGCCGCCGGCCTTGGCGCTGGATGTGAAGATGGGCCGGATCCTTTCCGTTGTGGGCATTCCGTCGGCGTTTTTGCTGCATGGCTACGTCGGCTTCATCTTTGGCTCGATCAAAGCCAACCCCTGGTGGGGCAATGCCATCATGCCCATCATCTTCATCCTCTCGGCCATCGTGTCGGGCATCGCGCTCTGCGTGTTCAACTACATGGTCCTCACCTGGATTCGGCGCCACACCGTCGAGATGCGTTGCCTGGACACCATGGCCATGTTCCTCTTCTACGCGCTGCTCGTGGACGCGGCTGTTGAAGGGTTGGACTGGATCCATCGCATTTACGCGGCCGAGGAGGGGTTCTCGGTAATGCAGACCATGATTCGCGAGAAGCTGTTCTATACGCTGAACCTCGGGCAGGCGACGATTGGAACGCTGGTGCCGTTTCTGCTGCTGGGATCGCTCCAGGTTCTTCGCAGGCGCGTGCCGGAAATCGCCCGCCGCCGCATGATTTTCGCCAGCGCGGCGATGATCCTGATCGGTGTGCTGGCGATGCGGTGGAACGTCGTGATCGGCGGGCAGCTTTTTTCCAAGAGCCTGCGCGGTGTGATGGGTTACAAAATGGAATTCGCCGGCGTCGAAGGCTGGTTCATGGGGATTCTTCTCCTGGGCCTGCCGTTCGTGATCTTGACGGTCCTGGTGAAATTGTTTCTGTCCGAACGGTTGCCGACGAGCGGGCACACGCCGCACGGCAGTTCCACGACTTGACACTGTGAGCCCTGGCAGCAAAACCTCGGCGGTGCTGTTCGGGTTGTCGGCGATCTTTGTCGCGCTGGCTGCCGGCTTTCTCCTCGACTTCCGCGGCCGGCCGGCTCTGCTTTACCCCATTCCACTGGTGGCCACGAACTTCCTCGACACCGCGACCGTGCGGCGGTCGTACGCGGATCTGGTTCGCGCAGGAGACGACCTGTCGGATTTCGATTGTTACGCCTGCCATGAGAGAGGCAAGCCCCCAAAACTGCGGTTTGATGCCGAGCAACACCTGATCGTTCCCAAGGAGCATTCGGACGTTGTCATGGGACACGGGAGTCACGGCCGCAACAACAACTGCTTCAATTGTCACGACGAAAACAACCTCGAGCTGCTGGAAACCCGTGACGGCCACCAGGTGAAATTCGCCGACAGCCCGGCGCTTTGCGGCAGTTGCCACGGCCCGACTTACCGGGACTGGGAAGCGGGCGCGCATGGGCGCATCAGCGGCTACTGGGACCGGGATCTGGGCGAGGCGCGGCGAAAGGCATGCGTGAATTGTCACAACCCTCATTCGCCCCGGTTTCCCTCGCGACAACCCGCGCCCGGCCCGCACCTGCTGCGCCCGGTGGTGGCGGCGTCCCCTGACCCGCGGTTGAATGGCTAATATGCCAGCTCCCGACCCCAACTTCAATCCAGATCCGGCCCCGGCCGACACCGGGGTGACCCGGCGCAGCTTTTTGAGGACCTCGGCGGTGCTGACCACCGGTCTGGCCGCGCTGGCCGCCAGCCTGAAGCCGCTGCTCGAGATGAACGATTTTCCGACCGCCGAACGGTTCCTGCAGAAGTACTACAAGGAGATGACCCCGGACGACATGGCGAAGGTCATCAGACGCATCGAAAACGAGGTCGAACGTCAATATGGAATCCGGCCGCACGTGCGGGACTTGAAGCCGATGGATGGCGTGGAGTTTGTCTATTGTCTGAACCTGACGCGCTGCATCGGCTGCCGCAAATGCGTTCACGCGTGCGTGGCGGAAAATAACCCGTCGCGGAACCCGGAGATCCAGTACATCCGGGTTCTGCGCCTGCCTCACGGCTCGCTGGACATTGAAAAGGCCGAGCACAACTACGCGCCGGAGTCGGTTCCGGAGAAAGGTTACTTTTACATGCCGGTGCAGTGCCAGCAGTGTAAGAACCCGCCGTGCGTCAAGGTTTGTCCGGTCCATGCCACGTGGCAGGAGACCGATGGCATCACGGTGATCGATTACGACTGGTGCATCGGCTGCCGTTATTGTGAAGCGGCGTGTCCCTACTGGGCGCGCCGCTTCAATTTCACCAAGCCGTCGATCCCGAAGGAGCGGCTCAACCCCGAGATGTCGTATCTGGGCAACCGTCCGCGTCGCCAGGGGGTGATGGAAAAATGCCACTTCTGCATCCAGCGCACCCGGGCCGGACGTTATCCGGCATGTCTGGAGGTTTGCCCGGCGGGCGCACGGAAGTTCGGCAACATTCTCGATCCCAACAGTGAGGTCTCCTATATCCTCAAGAACAAAAGGGTGTTCATCCAACTGAAGGAGGAACTGGGGACCTCGCCCCGGTTCTTTTACTACTTCGACGTATGACGCGCGCGATCCGGAATTATTTTGTTTTTCTGCGGCGCTGCGCCCGCATTGCGTTCGTGGGCGACTGGCGGTACTACGCCTGGATGGGGGCGTTGACCGTCATCTGCCTGTTGGGCCTGAATGCCTACGCGAGGCAATTCGCGCAGGGCCTCATTGTCACCGGCATGAGCGACGAGGTTTCGTGGGGGGTGTATATCGCGAACTTCACCTTTCTCGTGGGCGTGGCGGCGGCGGCGGTCATGATGGTGATCCCCGTTTACATTTACAATAATGAGGAACTGCACGACCTCGTGATCTTCGGCGAACTGCTGGCCGTCGCCGCCATCCTCATGTGTCTGGCGTTTGTGACGGTGGATCTGGGCCGGCCCGACCGTTTTTGGCACCTCATCCCGGGGATCGGGCAGTTTAACTTTCCCGCCTCCATGTTGAGTTGGGACGTGATCGTCCTGAACGGATACCTCGTGCTGAATGTTTACATCTGCGGTTATCTGCTTTATTGCCGCTATCAAAAGAAGAAGGCGGCCAAGTGGTTTTACATCCCGTTCGTTTTTATTGCCATTGTCTGGGCCATTTCGATTCACACGGTGACGGCGTTCCTCTACGTCGGCCTGGGCGGACGGCCTTTTTGGAACTCGGCCATCGTCGGTCCGCGCTTTCTCGCCTCGGCGTTCACCGCCGGCCCGGCTCTGATCATTCTGGCGATGCAAGTGGTCCGCCGTGTGACCGCTTCCGCTCCCCCGGCCGAGGCCTCACGGGCGCGGGAGGGCGCGGCGGCGCCACGTCAGCCGTCGAGCCGCCCCGCCACGCTCGCCGATCTGGAACTGCTGGCCTGTCACTTGCGCGAGATGGAATCGGTCTCCGGGGAGGTGCGCGAGGGCATCCTCAGCGGCGCGACGGTTTTGAAAGCGGGCGCGGGGGATGTTCTGCTGCGCCAAGGGGAGACGGAGGACAGGGCGTTTTTCGTTTTGGAAGGGCGGGTGGTTGTGAAGCGGGAGGAACACGGGCGCTTCCGGATCACGCGCAGCGTCGGGCCGGGCGAACAGTTCGGCGAGATCTCCGCCCTCGCCGGATCACCGCGAGCGGCCACCGCCGTCGCCGAAGAACCCTCCCTGGTCCTGCGTCTCTCGGCCGACTCCCTGCGCAGGCTCATGAAAAATCCCCGGGTGAACACAATTGTCCGGGCGAGAATGTCCGAGCGGCTGATGATTACGGATCGCGCCCTGATGACCCTGCGCAGCATCGTGCAGGTGTCGATGCTCATCAATGTGTTCCTGCTTCTGAACGAGGTGTTCAAGGAGTTTTACTCCGGCAACCTGCACGTCGCCTCATCGAGGTACCTCTACATCGGTCTGCACGGCCATCACGCCCTGGTCCCGTGGATCTGGACAGCCATCGCGTTCAACCTGGTCGCGATGGTGCTGCTGGTCCTGCCGGTGAGCCGCAGTTTGCGATGGCTGAACGTGACTTGCGTTCTCTGCATCGTCGGCATTTGGATTGAAAAAGGAATGGGTCTCGTCGTCCCCGGCTTCATCCCGACGCCGCTGGGCGAGATGGTCGAATACCGGCCGTCGCTGAACGAGACGCTGGTTTGCTTTGGCATCTGGGCGTTCGGGTTGTTGTGCTACACGGTTTTCCTTCGCATGTCGGTGCCGATTCTCCAGGGCAGGCTGTGCAAGGCGAATGAGGGACAAAACGGACGCGGTACAGGCGTCACGGCGCTTGGGGCCGCGGCCGAACCTTGAATGTGTTTCCCGGTTTCCACTGAAGACCCATGGCCATCCAACTCACCGCTCAAGACGCCCGGCAATCGCTGAACGCGCACGTGGCCGCGAAGGGCGCGGAGATCCGGGCGAAATACGGCCCGACCCTCGGCTGGCGGGAATTGCTTCGCATTTTGGAAGACCGCGAGGTGGTGCGTTATCCGTGCGAGATCGTTTTCGATTCAGGGCCCCTGCTGCCGGGCGAATTCGCGCATCCGGTGGCGCGTGGAAAACGGCCCGAGGACGGCTTTGTCATGTGCGTGCATCCGTCGTTCATCACACAGAGGGAGCGGGTGCCACACCTGGTGCTCTACCAACTGGTGCTCGTGAATTACGGCGAATTCGCCTCAGCGGAGGACGCCGAAACGTTCGGTGCCGCGGCGCTGGGCCTGGCCAGGGACGACTATTACCAGGCTCTTTGCGCATTGGCGGATCAGGTTGGCGGGTGAGGCGGCTTGAGCAATGACAGGAGAAACGTCATGCAGGCAGGAGGGGGAGCGCACGCGCCTCGCGTGCGGTGGCCGGCGCCCTCGCCGACCACAAAAGCGCTCTGGAACGAAGCCCCGTTTGGTGACAGCCTTGCGCTCCTGTGCCGACCGGCGAGGCGCCGGTCGGCACACGCGAGGGCGCGTGGGCTCCCCGGAACCGGCTGCGCCTGGATTGATGCATTACGCCAAGAAATGTTCAACCTTTGACAAGATTGGAAAGGTGAAAGCCGGGCGGCGGCTATAAGGATATTGAGGTGCAGTGCGGCACAATCCGTGGACGGATCGTTGCCGGAGTGGTCAGGAAATGAATACAGGCAAAGCTATGAAGAAGATACTCAGTCTGAGCATTGTGGTGATGGCGATGTCGGTGTGGTCCGCGCGCGCGGGGGATGCCAAGGCCCTGTACGACCAGGGT
>JBEKFT010000141.1:0-5226 GCA_050013175.1 Verrucomicrobiota bacterium | reverse complement strand
TCCCCAGGGATTCGGAAAAGAAAGTCCGCATTAAAACGATCCGCCACACGGATTGCATCGAGGTCGGACATGACCGGTTCGATGAGTTCGTAAGCCAGTTTCTCGGCAAAGTGGGCGAAAAAAACATCGTCAGCATCAACAGCATCAACTACACGTTCCTCGACATCGGCACGCAAAAGCTCATGACCGAGTACGGCGTGATGGTCATCTACAAGGGTTGACCGCCTCCTCCGGCATTTCTGACCTTGCCTTGGCCATGTCACGTTACTACCGTGCCCTCATGAACCGCTGGTCGATTCGCCTGTTCTTGATCGCCGTTTGCGTGCTGGCGGTGCCGTATCGCTCTCCGGCGCCGTTGATCTACACCCCGGGCGAGGGCTGGACATACGAACCCGCCGGCGGCGAGGGCAACTGGCAGCGCACGCGCGCCAAGGATCAATTGATCGTCGCCCAGGACGCGTTTGACAAGAAGGACTACAGCCTGGCCCTCAAAGCGGCCCGGCGCGCCGTCCGCGTGTGGCCGCTCTCCGATTACGCGCCCCAGGCGCAGTATATTGTCGGACGCTGCTACGAGACCAAGGGCTTCGATGAACGCGCCTTCAAGGAATATCAAACCCTGCTCGAGAAATACCCCAAAGCGGTCAACTATGAGGAGATCCTCAAACGCCAATTTGACATCGCGAACCGCTTCCTCGGCGGCGAATGGTTCAGGCTGTGGACGTACATCCCGTTCTTCCCGTCGATGGATCGCACCTCCGATCTGTTTGACAAAATCGTCAAGAACGGCCCCTATAGCGACATCGCCCCGCAGGCCCAGATGAAAATCGGCGAGGCGCGGGAGAAGCAATCGAATTATGCCGAAGGGGTGAAGGCCTATCAACGGGCCGCAGACCGTTACAACGACCGGCCCCAGATTGCGGCGGACGCCACCTACCGCGAAGGCATCGCTTACGAAAAGCAGGCCCAAACCGCCGAATACGATCAAAGCACCGCCGGCCAGGCCATTGCCACCTTCACCGATTTCATGACGCTCTATCCCGACGACTCGCGGGTGCCGGAATCGCAAAAGACCATCACCCAGCTCCGGATGGAGCAGGCCCGCGGCAATTTCGAAATCGCCCGGTATTACGAGAAAAACAGGAAATGGAACGGCGCGATGATCTACTACAACGAAGTGTTGCTGCGCGATCCCAATTCGCCGTACGCAGCGCAGGCGCGCGAGCGGATCGAAGCGATCAAAAAGCACCTCGTGACGGCCGGCCGATAGCCATGCGAGCGATCCGACCGGTTTCAGCTTGTCTCGCGCTGTTGATGCTGAGCGGTTGCGCCGGCTACAAACTCGGCCCGGCCGGCGGGATCGAGGCCGGCGCAAAAATCCTCCAGATCGACTCCTTCTCCAACCAAACACTCGAACCGCGCCTGGGCGATGCCATCAACGCAGCACTGCGGAGAAGCCTTCAGGAAGACGGCACCTACCGCCTCTCCTCCGGCGGCGGGGCGGACATCATCGTGACCGGAACCATCCTCCGATACACCCGCAATATCCTGAGTCTTGTCCCCAACGACGTCCTGACCGTCCGGGACTTTCGCGTAAACGCGACCGCGCGGGTGATCGCCCGCGACACCGTCACCGGCAAGGTTCTGCTGGACCGTCCGGTCACCGGTTATACCCTGGTTCGCGCCGGTTCCGACCTGACGAGCGCGGAACGTCAGGCCCTGCCCCTGCTGGCCGATGATCTGGCCAGGAAAGTGACGGCACTCCTGGTGGACGGAACGTGGTGAACCCGCGCGTCCGCCGGATGCGGGCAAAACACCGGTCAAAAAACTTCTTGATTGCCCGCGCGGGTATTGTATCAGTGGATTGTCTTATCGTTTCACAAACAACTAAAACCAAACTAATGATTATGAACAAAACCATCCTCAAGCTATGGCTTCCGGGTCTGTTGGTTGCCGCCATCGCAGGAATGCCCCTTCACCTCGGCGCGCAGGACACCAACAAGTCCGCGATCGAAAAGAAGGAATCCAAATCCAAGAAATCGGGCGTGCCGTTCCATGGAAAACTGAAGGCCGTGGACAACACCGCCAAGACCCTTTCGGTGGGAACCCTGGTGATCCAGGTCACCTCCGACACCAAAATCACCAGGAAAGACAAGCCGGCGACGCTGGAGGACGGGATCGTCGGGGAGAATGTTCGCGGCCGGTACGTGAAAACGGAGGATGGGAAGCTGAACGCACTGACGATCCACCTTGGATCGAAGGAACCCAAGAGTGAGCCGCAGAAGGACGAAACCGGCGCCGAAAATTAAACGAGGGTTTTGCGAAAGCGGCAGGCCGGTCCCCGGCCTGCCGCTTTCATTTTGGGCCAAATTCAGCGGCGCCACCAACTGGTTTTCGTCTTGGGTGAACCGGGGCTCTGTGTGGTCTGGGCCAGAAGCAGCATGGTGCGCGAACGCTCCAGCGCCATCTGGAATTCATCGTAACTCATGAACCGGTCCCGCGGCTCCTTCGCCATCGCCTTCATCAAGGCGTCGCTCGTCGCCTGCGTCGATTCCGGCAACACCAGATTGGGCGGCGTCAACGGCGTGTGCACGTGCGCCGAGACGAGTTCCTCGACCGTGGGCGCTTCGAAGGGAACGTGCCCCGTCAACGCGTGGTAAAGCGTCCCGCCCAGGCTGTACATATCCGAGAGGGCCGTCTCCCGCTCGCGTTTGATTTTTTCCGGAGCGACATAATAGGGTGTGCCCCAGGTGACATTCTCCATTTCCTGTTCGGCCTCGGCGCTCCGGGCCAGGCCAAAATCCACCAGTTTGGGCTCGTTGTCGGCATTGAAAAGGATATTGCCCGGTTTGATGTCGCGGTGCAGGAGATTGTGCTTGAGGGCCATGTCGAGGGCTGACGCGATCTTGATGCCGATGTCCAGCACTTCCAGCTCCGAAATGCGGGTCTGCTTCTCAATCTTGGTGTCGAGACTGCCGCAGTCCGCCAGTTCCATCACGAGATACCGCTGCCCCTCCCACTCGTCGAACGTGTAAATGTGGATGATGTTCGTGTGGTTGAGCGAGGCACAGGCGCGCGCTTCGCGATAAAAATCATCGAGGGCCTTCTGGTCGCTCAACAACTCTTTCTTCATCAGCTTCACCGCCACCATTCGAGCCAGCGTGGTGTCCAGCGCGCGATACACGGTTCCCATGCCACCTGATCCGATGACGCCTTCAAGCTCGAACTGGCGTAGCATCAGCGGCATCATGATCGGATGGCCGCACTTCTTGCACGACTCCGTCGCCAGAGGCTGCAAGTCGCCGGAAATGAAGACTTTGGTGTTGCAGTGGCTGCAAGTGACCATCTTCAGTGGAGCTCTGTCACCCATGACTGTAAAAACGTAGCATCAATCATTCCGGATACCAAGTCTGTGTCCCGCAGTCTGAAGCCCTTGCTGCAATGCGGGAAAATCACTCTTCCGGTGCGCATTTTCACGCTCCGCGTCCAATCGGAATCCAACCGAAGATCCGCGCCGAAACCGGCCTCCAACGCGTCTGACGAAAAAAATTCGCTTCCGAAGTCCGTTCGCTTACGAGTTTTACACGTTCTGAGCAAGATTTTTTTTTGACAAACGACGCAAAAGGGTGTTTTATGCAGTGCGTTAAACCATGAATACCGCGTTGACAACGCAGCAGAATCTGAAGCAGGGCCAGTCCCGGCCGGTTGGGATTTGGCATCGCTGCGCCATGATCCCAGGCAACGTGGGTGGAATTTTTTAAACCATAATACATATTTCCAGAAAAACCCGCGATTGCCAGTCAGTCGCGGGTTTTTTGTTTGGAAGCAACCGTCCCGGCACAACGCCGGGACAGAAAAGAAAGGCAAACAGTGAAAGAAAATACCAACATCAAAAGGCTGCCGCCAAGGTTCGGGCCTGAGACGCGGTTTGAGGTGAAGCCGGCCCCGCCGGCGCCCTTCCGCGCCGCGCACGAGGCCGATCTCGACAGGTTGAAACACCGCCTGCTCTTGCGGTTTCTCGACGAACTGGCGGACCCGAAGTTCACCGGCTACGTGCGTCGTGCCGCCAACGAAGCGGCCGCACTGGCCTGGGTGACACCCTACCCGCTGCTGGTGTTCCCGGGATTGTTCGAGGAGAAGACCCACGGTGCGCTGCTTCAAGCTGAACGCCAGGCAAGCGTGCGCCAACGCAGCGTCGAGCTGCTGGCGACGGTATGAACGCCGGAATGCTTGACATGGGGACGATCCGGCCGGGGAACCGTTTGCGCAGGCGAATCCCTTCCTGCAGGGTTTGCGCTCGCGCAAACGGTTCCTCGCGCCGGTCTTGCCCGGACGCCGCGACGCGCGGCGTCTGAACAAACCGAGCGCGACAGCACCTTTCGGCCGCAATCGCCGGGTCCGGGCGGCGCCCGAGCGCCGCCCCGTCCACAACCGTCGCGGCGCGCGCGTTGGGGGCATGTTGCCCAAAGACTCGGAGCGCGGACTGCTGAGTCTGCGCACGGGATATTTCGCGGGAATTCCTCCCATCCTCATGCATCCGGGATTCGCGCCAGAACAGGGCTGTCCGCGCCGCGCCCGGTTTGCGCAACACGCCCTTGGGATGCGCCCCGGTGCCTTTCCAGGACATTTCCCGGCTTGACTGCGCGCTGCTGAGTTTCCATATTGCAATTCCGATTCTGGTAGGTTCAGAAGAGACTTAAGATTTGTATGTCGAAGTTGAAGGTTCGAACGTCTGCGCCAAAACCCGGCGCACGAAAGGAGAAGAGCCCTTCCTCTACCGACAGAACAATCCGGGAACCTGAATCCGCAGCCCCAGATCAAAACAGCTTCGCTCCGGCGCACTCCTCCCCATTTGCGGCCAATGGACAACCCCCGGCTCCGGGTTCCGCCGCCCCAACGAACCCGCCGGCCGCCAATAACGTCGAGATCGCAGAGAAAATAAAGGAGTTGATCCGGTTGGCCCAGGAGCAGGGCTACCTGACGTATGGGGATATTAACGAGGCGCTCCCGGACAATTTGATGACCCCCGAAGGCCTGGATGAAATCTACATCAAACTCCGCGGGCTGGAGGTCGAGATCGTGGATCAGGCCGAGGTCGATCGCATCAAACAGACGGATCTCGAAGAGGAGGAGGAGGACAGGAACCGGCTGGACATCCTGGACGACCCAGTCCGCATGTATCTCAAGCAAATGGGCCAGGTTCCGTTGCTGACGCGCGAACAGGAGGTC
>JBEKFT010000140.1:0-5233 GCA_050013175.1 Verrucomicrobiota bacterium | reverse complement strand
CTCTTGGCATAATTGCGCCATGCGCGGCGAAATGAACGGGGCGGCCAGGACCCACACCCGGCTCTGGCGTTTGCTCTGCGACGAAGGCAGATCCTGGGTTCTGTCATAAGCGATTTGATGAGGCCGTGGATTGGCCTTGCACACGACCCACAACTCCGCCGCCTTGCCGCCAGGCAACGTCAAGATGGCTTGGAAGTCGAAACCTTGATCGGGCGTTATTGGCTCACTGGCCACCTCCCAACCCTTCAGCCATCCCACGCTGGCAAGCAGTTCGCGCAGCCTTTGCGCCAGCGCCCTTTCCAAGGCGGCGCCACTCAATTCTTTGATGTTCACGGAAATGGCCGTTTTCACGATGCCGTGAACATAGGCTATATCGTGAACATGGTCAAACGCATTTTTCCCATTTTTTTCGGCCTCTGGGAGTTGAAAAACGAGCGCGTTCATTCAACCAACCTTCTGCCCATTGCGACGCGTTGCCGGAGAAAACTGCGTAATCTGAATGATGCGACCGTCCGCCGCCTGCCGCTCGTAACTCTCCAACGACGGCAGTTTCACCTGTGCCCTGCGAGCGTAGGCTCGATGCACCGCCTTGCTGTTGTGGCCGAGCGCCTCCTGCGCGAACCGTTCCGGGTAGCCGCATTGCTTGGCGCGCTCCGCCCAAGCGTAGCGGTAGGAATGAAGGGAGACGCCCTTGATGCCGAGCCCGGCGCAGCGTTGCTTGAATTCCGTGGCACGGTCGCCACAGCGGACGGTTTGGAGATAGGGGAATAGCGGGCCTTCGCTTGGCAGGCCGCGCAGGATGGCTTCGATGTCGGGACCGAAATGAATCATGGCGAGGCTGCCGGTCTTCTGGCGGGTGTAGGCGATGGTTTGATTGTGCCAGTCAATGTCCCCAGCCTTGAGGCAGGCGATGTCGGTTTGAGAACCGCCAAGGTGCCAGCACAGTTCGTAAAAGCTTCGCCGTTCCGGGTTCTTCTCGCGCTCAATGATGAGCTGATGCTCCGCAAGGGTGATGGCGCGTTTGGGTTGAAATTTGACTTCCGGCCAGAGCCGCTTGGGAATGAGCGGCCAAGGTAGCCAGTTCATCGAGAGGCAGAAGTTGTGCAGTTTCCGCAGGTGAACGTTCGTGCTGACCGTGCCCGCCTTAAGGCAGGCGAACAGATGCTCGGCTTGCGTCTCGATAATCACCCGATGGCGAATCAAGTCCAACGCCTTTTCCCGCGCGGCGCGCTGCCAGCGATCCTGGGTTGGGCCGCTCTTGGTTTCAATGATGGCATCCAGCGCGTTTTGCCACGTCCGAATTGAAACACCCGAATCCGTTCCCGCCAGGTATGCCTTGGCGATGTGGAGATTCAGTTGCGGCTGGCGGACGGATTCATTGCGGGCGTTGAGCAGGGCCGTGGCCTCGGCGCGGTCTTTGGTGCCCAAGCTTTCCTGTTTGCGGGTCTCGGTGTCCTCGACGTAGAACGTGCCGCCGAGCTTGCGGCGGTATAGGATGAAACGGCGTTTCATAACTCAGACTTTTTGGTCCGAGGTTATGAGGCCGCACGCGGCCTTTGGTGTATCAGCTACACCAGACGGGCGGCGAATCCCGTCATCGCCAGTAGTTGACCAGTATTGAACCGGCAGTTCACCGGTAGTAACCCGGTAATAATTTCACTGGCACTTTCACTGGCACTTCCTCCTCTGGCTTCTGCAACCCGTTGCCTTTTGGCAACTTGGGATTGGAGGCGAGGGTCGGAATCGAACCGACGCATAAGGCTTTTGCAGAGCCCTGCCTTACCACTTGGCTACCCCGCCGTTGTTGTTCGAAAAGATTAGTTCGATGCACGCCCGACGCAAGTTCAACTTTTGTCCGCGTCAGATCACCGCGATCAAGTCCTTGGTTGGATGGGCCTCCGCGCGAGAGCCTTGGGCTTTAATTGACGCCGCGGCTCGCCGGGAGTCTCTCCCCACCGCGCTGCCCCCCTCTATTCAATCTGTGAGTGTTCAAAACCCAAGTGCCTGCGCCTCGACCATAGTTCGCGCGGTTTGAATATCCCCGCGGGCGTGATGATCCCGGTGATCAACTCCGGCGGGGTCACATCGAAACCAGGATTTCGCGCGCCGCTCGTCGGATTTGCCACGCGCACATAGCGAGATTTGAGATTTGAGATTTGAGATTTCAAATTCAAAGGCACGCCCCATGCGCCCAGCACTTCGCTTGCGTCGCGTTCTTCTATCGGGATGTCGAAACCCGATTTCAGTTTCCAGTCGATCGTCGAAAGCGGGATGGCAACGTAGAAGGGTATTCGGTGGCGCCGGGCCAGAACCGCTGTGGTGTAAGTCCCAATCTTGTTCGCCACTTCGCCGGTCCGCCCCAGCGTCCGGTCGCTGCCCACGATGACCAGATCAATTTCTCCGCGCTGCATGAGATGGCCGGCGGCGTTGTCCGCGATGATTTGATGTGAAATGCCCTGCTGCGCCAGCTCCCACGCGGTCAATGTGGCTCCTTGGGATCGCGGGCGCGTTTCGTCGCAGAAGACATGAAATCGCTTTCCCCGGGCCCGGGCGGCGTACAACGGAGCCGTGGCCGATCCCACGTCCACGAAGGCCAGCCAGCCGGCGTTGCAATGGGTCAAAATCCTCATGCCGTTTCGGATCAGGCGCACGCCGTGTCTGCCAATGTCCTCACAATGGCGCACGTCCTCGTCGGCAAACTCCTGTGCGGCCGCCACGGCGAGGGCCTGCTGCTCCTCGATGGTCGAGCCGGCGCGCATCGAGGCGCGCACCCGGGTCATTGCGTTCACCGGGTCCACGGCGGTCGGCCGCGCGTGCTGAAGGGTTTTAAAAACGGTTTCGACGTGCCTGGAGAAGGCGGCGAGGCTGCGCCCGCGAAAGGCGCGCGCACCCTGGGCCAGCCCGTAAGCCGCGGTGGCGCCGATGGCACCCGCCCCGCGCACGACCATGTCCTTGATTGCCCGGGCGGTTTCCCGGAAGTCCGGAGCGGCCACGATCCGGAATTCATGCGGAAGAAGCCGTTGCTCGATGAGCAGGACGGAATTGCGGGCCGCATCAAACGTCACGGTGCGGTGATGCCGGACGCGGCCGCGGACGGTGACATTCATGATATGCGGTCGAACCTTCGCGGTGGATTCAATTCCATGCGGAGGCTAAGTCACCTTGACCTTCCGCTTGCTCTTCATCTTCCTGATTCTTTCTTCGATGTCGCGGTAGAGAGGATGCTGGCGCAATTTGCGGAGGTCGGGATCCCTGGCCAGCCATTTGAAATCCCGGTAGCCGAGCGACAGGGCTGTCTCGAGGGCGCTTGCGGCGCGGATGACGTGGCCGGTGAGGGAGTAACTGCAGGCGAGGTTGTAAAAGACCAGCGGGTTGCGCGGTTCGAGGCGCGACAGCCGCTCGTCTATCCTGAGACTGTCCTCCATTTTCCCGCGCTGGGTATAGTGGTCCCCCAGGAGTTGCAGGGCTTCGACATATTCGGCATCGCGTCGAACGAGTCCTTCCAGGAATTTGATTTTGGTTGCCAGATCCCGCACCTCTTTGCGGGTCAATTTTTTTCTGGCGCTGCTCTTTCGCGGCATACGACGACTTGGAGTGTTTCGGAGCCGGATTGCCAAGTCAAGCATGAGAGAGACCGTTGATGTTCAGACTTGCCACCTGCTTAATGACCAACTCAAGAACTCGTCCGCCGCCATGCTGTCTTCGGCGGTTCAGGCAATCCCTGCGCCCGCAACGCCGTCCGGAAGTGCATCTTGGCTGCTTTCGGCAGGCCGTCGGCCCCATGTCTGGCAATGAATTCCTTCGCGGCGGCGTCCACCGCGGCTGAGGCGCCGCGCGGCAGCTCCATCTCGAACTCGCGCCCCAATCCCGCCAGCCGCGTCACAAACTCGTGCCGGGCGAGAATGGACGCGGCCGCCACGGCCAGGTCTTCTTCCGCCCTGTGCTTCTGGACCAGTTCAATCTCCCTGCCCAGCGGCATCAACGCTTTGGCGACGGTTTCCTTGTTCGAGGCGAACTGGTCGCTGATTGCCCGCACCGGCGGCGGAATCATCCGATGCCTCTGGCCCATGAGATTCTCTATCACCCGGGCGTGGCCCCAGGCGAGCAGCGTGTTGACGCTCCGCATTTTCCGGTAAAGCCGGTTATAGGCCTCGTTGCCGATCGGCACCACGGTTGTCACGCAGCCGGGCGTTTTCCGGATCAACTCTGCCAGTTCCTTGATTTTCCTGTCGCTCGAAATATTCTTGGAATCCCGAATGCCGGAATCCTTCCACGCATTCACCACCGCTCCATTCACATAGACTCCGGCCACGCACAGCGGCCCGAAAAAATCGCCCTTGCCGCTTTCGTCCACGCCGAGCCGGGGCGCCAGCAATTCCGGGTTCAACACGGCTTCGTAACCCAGCCGCGCCTCCTTTAGTATTTCCGGCTCGAGTACGAACTCGATGAACTCCTGGGTCCCCTTTCCCTGCACCACCAGCTTGCCGCTCTCGTAAAAGACCAGGTTGGTTTTGTCTTTTTCCGCGGCAAACCGCGCATAGGGCACCTCGCGAAATTTGAAGTTCTGCGTCCGCAGGAGCGCCTCGAGCGCGGCGGCTTGCGGATCGGTCAGCTTGCCGGTGTAGGACGTCAACGGTTTCACCGCGCCCACCCTAGCCGCGAAGGAGCGCAAAGAACACAAAGTTTTTTGCGGCGTTCACGCCCCGTTGCGGCCATGATCAAACCATCCACATGCAGCGCATCGACAGATCAAAAGCCAAAGACCGCAGCTCAACAATTTCCCGTCTCGTCCCTGCGCTGCTCTCCTGGTATTCCCAAAATGCCCGCGATCTTCCCTGGCGCAGGACGCGCGACCCTTACGCCATCTGGGTTTCGGAGATCATGCTCCAGCAAACCCAGGTTAAAACCGTGCTGTCGTATTGGGAACGCTGGATGCGCGAGCTGCCGACAATCGAGTCCCTGGCAACGGCCAGCCCGGAAAAAATCCACAAGCTTTGGGAAGGGCTCGGGTATTACACGCGCGTTCGAAACCTGCAACAGGCGGCGCGACTCATCCTGGAGCGTCATGGCGGAAAATTTCCCGAATCCTTTGATGAGGTCCTCGAACTGCCCGGCATCGGCCGCTACACCGCCGGCGCCATCTGCAGCATCGCGTTCGATCAACCCACCCCGGTTCTCGACGGCAATGTTATCCGAGTGATGACCCGGCTCTTCGGGATTGAAAAAGATCCGC
>JBEKFT010000139.1:0-5253 GCA_050013175.1 Verrucomicrobiota bacterium | reverse complement strand
TCCACGAACGCGAAACCCACTCCCAATTCCAGGATGAATGCCTCAATCTCCCGCAGAATCGCCGCTTCCAAATCCTTCTCCGCGTAGGCGTCCTTCAACCCGAGGAAATCCAGCAGATACGGATCGCGAAACACCAAATCCGGCGTCAGCTTGTCCTCCTCGCGCAACTGTTTCAGTTCCATCGCCGCCAGCTTCGCCGGCTTGCGCGACAACGCCGTGCGCTCAAACAGCATCCCGCCGATTTTCTTTTCCAGTGTCCGCGTGCTCCACCGCTCGATCCGGCACATCTCCGCGTAGAAGTCCCGTTTCAACGGGTCGTCCATCTGGATGAGATGCAGAAAATGCGTCCACCCCAATTGTGTCATCAATGATGTCACAATCTTCGGATCAGAGAAAACTTCGGCGAACCGGACCATGCGGAACAGATTCCGTGCTCCGAATCCCCGCCCGAACTCCGCCTCCAATTGTGTCGCCAGTGATGACACTATCTTTTCCCCATACTCCGCCCGCTTCTCCCGCAGGATGTCTTTCCGAATCCGATTGCCGATCTGCCAGTGTAGCATTGTCAAAGTCGCGTTCGCGGTCGCGGCGATGGATTGTCGAGCGGCCAGGATAATCTCCCGCACATCCGATATCAGGACCGCCGGATTCGCGCCGGCTGGCGCTAACGCGTTCGCTGTGACTCGTTTCGTTGTCATGCAGATCGTCTTTCAAGGTTTTGCGCCCTTTGCGCTCTTTCGCGGCTTATCGCTCCGGTGGCCCGTGCGGCTCATCTGTGTCATCCGTGTCATCCGTGGTCATTGATTGTGGGTTCTTTGCGTTCTCTGCGTTCTCTGCGGTTAAATCACTTCTTCGCTTTCCTCTCCCGTGCGGCGCGCTTGAACGCCGTGGTGTAATGGCAATCGTTCCAACGGTTGCCATCGAACTCGCCGTTGCCGGCGAAATCCACCGTCTGCTCATTCCACTTCCAGAACCACGGGAAATCCTCTTTCGGGCGCGACGGCTCGCTGCCCCGGTCCTTGTCCCATTTCACGCTGCTACCTGGTTTGGCCCGCAGTAATCCGCAACCCTTTTTTCCCCGGCTCAGTGTCGCCACCATAAACGGGCGGATGTTCAGCCGCACCCCATCGTTGATGTCGGGTTCCCAGCCGATTGGTTGCTGGTGCAGCGGCTTCCAACGGATGAACAAATCGTAAGGCGGCTCGCCAGCGAGGATCTTTTTCAACTCGCCCTGCAATTCCAGCGCGGCGGCCAGGCGATCCTCCGCGCCGGCCTCATCACGTTTGACCGCATCCTTCTGCCGCGCGATCCAGTCGCCCAGGTAGGCGTAGGCGAGCGTTTCCAACGTGCGCGCTCCGCGACCATCCGGCCCGGCGAGCCTGTGATAATTCACCAGCACGTTAAAACCATCCTTGCGTCCATCCCAGATGTGCCAAGCGAACGGACGGTTGTGAAAAAGGTCGCAATGTTGCGCGAAGAAATCGTTCAGCAGCCATTCTTCCAACGACTCCGCCTTTGAGCCGGTGACGGCGATGAGCTTCCGCTCCATCGCGTGACTCCACTCTGGCCCATAAGCATTCGCCAGCAATGCCCGCAGGCGCGTGGCCGCCGGCGGCTCGTCACGTACCTGGCTGAAGCACACCACGCCGTCGCTGCCCACGTGTTTTTCCAGTCCATCCGCTTCGAGTGCCGGGCAATCCGGAAAACTTGACCCGGTCTGGCGCGGCCAGCGGTAGCCGGTCAGCCGCGCCACCGCCACTTGCAACGGATGGTCCGAACCTTTAGGATGCCCGTTGAACAACCACTGTGTCGGATCGCTCGAAAACGGCTTCGGCAATCCATTCGGATATTTCTCCGCCGCCACCTTCTGCCAGTGCGCGAGGTCAAAGGGTATCTCAACCATGCTCTGGTCCGTGATCTTCAGCGACTGATTGATCCGTCGCACTGACTCTCGGAATTCCGAAGTCTCACAAACACTCCAAACGGCGGGTAAGTGTTCGGCATTTTTCGGAATGATTACAGTCACGTTGTTGTCGAATAAGTTTCCGTAGTAGAGCGATGCGGGTAAGTCGCCCATCGCTGTTACGATGACACCTTTCTTTCCCCATGCATCCCCACCACGAAGCCACGAGCTTATCCCCTCTTCGCCGAGCCGATCGCAAAGAAATTTGTAGAACGCTCCCGTCCCGTTTTGCCAATACAGGACAGCGGACATGCCACCAACGAAAGTGGACGAGGAAACGGTGCTGTGCTCAGGCACCCAATCCCGTTGCAAGTCTTGCAGCTCCCAGAAACATCGCCCGAACCTCGGATAGTCACCCGTGCAGATGCCCAAATGACTACTGGCGAGAGAAGATAACAAAATCGAACCTTTAACGGACTCTAGCGATATTCGGTTGTCTGGATTTGAGAATTGCTCCGCTTGGCTCAAAAATCTGAATGCCATCGTCCTAAGGGACTCAGTTTTCTCCTCCGGTGACCCTTTTTTCGACAAATCCACTCCCACAAAATGTGAGAGCTTTTGTGGCTGGCAATTTGTCACGATTCCAAGCATCACGTTAAAGTCATACATTGGCGTTTGGAAGCCGCGAGGGCCAAGTCCTGCGATGAGGTTCAACGTAAAATCAGAAAGCACAGTCGCCCTCAGTTTTTTATACGTCACCAGGTAGAGCCAATTTTGAAGTGACACCAAAGCCGTTGTGCCCCCGATTGAGCAAAAGGCCAGACACCGCTCTTGGAAGCAAGTTGCCAAATCACCCTTGGCCTCAGGATGATTCACTTGGCAGTATTCTCGAAGATCCTCATGCTGCTTTGGCATTCCCAGATAAGGCACATTCGTAGCGACGAGTGTAAAATGTCCGGCGAGCATTTCCGCGGCCTTCGCCACACCTTGCGCTGTCACCGCCAGTTCATGCGCTTCGTCCCCCGTCTCACGTTGCAGCGCCTTCGCTAACACCGGCTGCAGGTCGTGAAACTCCGCCATCAGCATGTCGCCGCCTAGCGAACGCGGATTGATTAGACTCCCAAGCACCGGTGCTTTTTCAAACAGGTGGTAAAGCCGTTCCATGCCGGCCTTGAGTTTTTGCGAAAGCAGCGTTTCCTCGCGTGCGCCCAGCAGGTCACTCTCGGCAGAGAGTGCATTCGTTTGCGCAGCGCGTTCCGCCAGTTTCAACCAGTCTTCCTTCTTGGCGTGCAGTCCCAACCCTGAGCACGCAAAGTTCAGAGGTAGTTCTTTCTGGTAACCGCCCAGCTTCCACGCCGCGAGCGCTAGGTTGAACGCTGCGATCTGCGTGCAGCGCGGATCGAGTTCCAAGCCGAACAAATTGTCCCGCAACACCGCCACGCAGGCGTCCGCCACTGACAATCCCTCTTCTTCCATCCGCATCCGCATCAGGATAACCAGCGCGAACACAAGGAAATGCCCGCTGCCCATGCACGGGTCGAGCACACGCAATTCCTTCGCCGTCTTTGGCCAACCTTCAAACGCTCCTGCCGCCGGCATCCATTTGCCGTCTTCCAGGACAAACCGCAGATACTTCCAATCCACGCCCGGAAGCGCCACTGCCTTTCGCGCGGCATCTTCGCTTTCGATCGCAAATCGGAAATCGTCATTCGCAAATCGCCTACCCGCCCACCACGCGCCCAGCGTGTTGTGGAGTAGGAACTCCACCATGTAATCTTCTGTGAAAAGCTGCGTCACCGGCGAGAGTTCATCCGCGCCGATCTTCTCGCCGGACTCGTTGATGTTCTTTTTTTTCTTCGCCTGCCAGAACTGATATACCCAGCCCAGGCTGTCATCGGCCAGAAACACTTCCCGTGGCAGGCTGGCGAGCAGCGCCGTGAGCCGGTTGCGCGATTCTGCCGGCAACCGCAGTTGCAGCACCGGATCATCGGGCCGGAGAATTCCCGGCAACATCCGTTGCGCAAATCCAGCGGCGACTTCCCACTTGTCGCTGTTGGTTTCGCGGGCGCGTTCCTCGCAAAAATCCAAGTCCACATCCATGCCCGACTCCGGCTCGATCAAAAATCCGTTCTCTGCCAGAAACCGGGCGAACAGCATCCGATGCCAATGCTCATAGGCGCACTCGTGAATCAGATGCTCGACCTCCTGCGATTCATCGGGTCGCCGCACGTCCCCCACCTGACGCCCATGGGCGCGAAGCTTCTTGCGCAAGTCCTCGCCGGCCTTGTCCAGATGCCCCGGCTTCCGCGCCTCGCCCACGCCGTAGGATTCCAGCGCCGCCGCCGCGCCGCGTTCGGCCTCCTCCCGCGCCTTCAGCACAACGTTTTCCAGTTGCCGCCGAAATTCTTTGGAGAGCGTGCTCATAAGGGTGAAACCACGGAATACACGGAGCACACGGAAAAAACCGGATGCCAGACACTTTTTCCCCTTCCGTGTATTCTGTGTATTCCGTGGTTGATGTTTTTTCGGGTTCTCTGTGGAAACTTGCGCGTGGAAACAAATTGTGGTTTGATACGACCCGTCACCCCGCCGGTGATAGCATCACCGGCCCGACGCCCGGCGAAAGCCGAGTGTCTCTTTTTCGGGATGGAACAATTTGCGCCGAGGGTTGGGCTTCCTTGTCCCGGCCGCGGGCTGAAAACCCACTCGGCGTTCTCCTTTCCCACAAATGCAGAAGCCGACTCCGAAGAGCCGGCCTCGCGTCCCGCCGTCGAAACGAACAGGAGGGATGAACTGTCATTTTGACCGCTCACGCTGGCAGCGTCAACCCCGCAAAACCGAAAATTCGGAAAAGTTGTGTTCATCCAATTACCACCGGCCCTTCCTTAAGCTTGTTCACCAGCGTCGTTTCCTGCTCCGCCAGCCATGCCTTTACATGCGCCTCCGTCCGTAGCGTGCCGATCTCGAGCGCTGGAGTATGCCTCGTAATATTTTCTGTTCTCATCTTGTTATTAACCACTCCGGTATGGCATCAGTCACGGCTGCCCCTTCCGGGTCTTGTCCAGAGATTCCGTCTCCGATTCCGCCAGCAGTTTTCCATAGAGCTTCAACCGCTCCTCCAACACCTTTTTGTCTGGCATCCGGGTCAGATATTCGGAAACTTGCATCTTGTGCGGCCCACCGGCCAACAGCAGTTCGACATGCTGCCGTTTTTTCGACGTGCAAAGAATCAGTCCCACCGGTTCGTTCTCGTGCTCCCGCCACTCGTGTTGCTTTAGCCAGGACAGGTAAAGATCCATCTGGCCCTTGTCCGCGGCGACAAACGGTCCAATCTTCAAGTCCACCGCCAC
>JBEKFT010000138.1:0-5266 GCA_050013175.1 Verrucomicrobiota bacterium | reverse complement strand
TTGAATGGAAGTTCACACGCGCCAACCTGCAAGCGTTGATGGCCAAATCCAAAACCCCAGTCGCTCTGGCTGCTTGAGCGCAGAATACGTCACCGAACTTCCGGCCCAGAGTACTAAGCCGTCTCTATGCAGTTGGAATTGGGGAGCACACGCGTCCTCGCGTGTTCCGACCGGCGTCTCGCCGGTCGGAGGAGGGCAACTAACGCAATCACTAAGCGGTGACTGGCCGCACAGCTCAAAAGTGGTTGGCGGGACGCCAAACACTGCACGCGAGGACGCGTGCACTCCCCTGCGACTGAATAGATACGCCTCAGCCGGAACGATTCAGTTGAAAAGGGGGGAGCACACGCGCCCTCGCGTGTTCCGACCGGCGCCTTCGCCGGTCGGTTCGATCGCAGCAGCACGAACTGAATGGTGCGACTGGCTCGAAGGCTCCAAGTGGTGGGCGAGGGCGCCCACCACCACACCCGAGGCGGGTGCGCTCCCCAGAATAACGGAATCGCTCCGGCCACGCGGTTGCCGGGAGTACAGTTACCCCGCAATCCGCAGGCTGCTGCAGTCGGTCTCGAGTTTTTGGGACCAGACCGCGGTCGCACGGTCCAAGACATGGCACAGGTGGAGAAACGAGGAGGGGCTGGAATAGCCGGGCCCTGTTTCATTCTGATAATCCGTGAAGGCCTCCTGGATGACATCCAGGCCGGCATCCAGTTCGGCAAAATCGTTGGCGCCGGCAGCAAGCTGCTGGGCGGTGAGGGTGGACTTGAACGAGTCATAAGCGGCCCGCAGGGATTGGAATTGCCGCCAGACGATGGCATAACCGGCCGCGCCATAATTGGGAGCAACGTGGGTTGAGTTTTGAAATAACACGATCTGCGATCGCAAGGACTTTAATGCGTTGCGCTGGGCGTCCGGCCCGACGACGACAGGGGGCTTGGAGGACTGGGCGTCGAGGGAGCAGGGGGTGAACAAAGCTGAGGCCGGGAGCAGGCCTAAAAGTGCGGCCAACAGGATTCTGGCGATGGTTGATTTCATATCAGTGTCTGGCGGCGTCGTTGATTGGCTGCACGATCGTGGTCAGTTCATTCAATTCCTTCTGGATTGCATCGAGGCACTGCCGCACCTGCCGGCCATTGGCTTGGGTTGCGGCTATCAATGCCCGGGTCGGCTCGGTCGCCACGCAACCCGGGTTGATTTCGAGCGCGCTGCGCACCTTCCGCAAGCCAGACAAGAACGGCCGAAAGGCGTCGCGCGTTTGGGCGGATTTCGCCTTGATTTTGTTGAAGCTTTCCAGCATCAACGGATGGCGTTCCTCCGCCAGAGCCCGCGCGCGCGCTGTTTTCATCTGCGCAACATTCTGCAGCCAGTTTTCAAAATAAGCGTCCCCTCGCGTCAGTATTGCCTGGGCGCGCGCGCGAATTTCGACAGAGTCCACCTCAAGGTCTTCGACCTCGTTCTTGTAAGCTTCCACCACCGGTGGCGGACAGGTTTTGCCGCAAGCGGCGACCTGGTCCAGCGCGGTGCTTGCCCTCTCGAACGCATGCTGGGACCGAAAGGTAATTTGGCGATACTCGGCAATATTGTCCCGGGAATCGGTCCTGCTCCCGGCACCGTGAGTGGCGCAACCGCCCACGAGCAGCCCTCCCGCTCCGATGGGGAGAAGGCTGAGAACAAGCAACAACAAGGGTTGCTTTGGCATAAGACTTGGGTGCTTGACCTTCCTGTCCTGGCTTATCGCCTCGCGCACCGGCAAGGCGGCAGAACCAAGGGCTCCAGACAGCAAGCCCGCCGTCGCGCCGATCAGTCCGTTAACAATGGCGAACGCTGAAATTGGCGCAAACATCAATCACACTTGCATAATCTATTCGGATTTTCAATGGGTTGGAAGTTGCAATATCACAAATCGGACACGGGCGGTCCCGCAGTTTGACACATTTCCAGAAAGGAGCCGAACAATCGATAATACAGGTTGCTCCAGAACGAATTCATTGAAAGCCGCTCATTGCCAGCCCTGAATGAAGTCGTAGCGGAACGTCATCTCATTTGTGGAGTAACCTTTGAACCACTTGACGTGACCGTCATCAAAGAGAAGATTCTGGCCTTTGCTGTGGATCCTCCATTCTTCCGCCGGAACGCCGTTCTCGGGGCCGCCGACGCAATTGTGTGTGTAGTCATCCTTGTCCGCATCTTCGGGAACAAAATCTGCACCGATCGTGTCGCCCGCCAGCACGTAGGCGGACGGAAAACGAATCCACTTGCTGTTGACTGGCGCGGGATTGGTCGAAAGCACGTAGGCGGCCCGCGCGCCGTTGAAATAACTGAAAAAGGCCCGCCGGTCCGCCGGGCAATGATAGACATTGGTGTTGTTCACAAAGGGAAAGATTTGTTGCAGCCAACTGCGATTGTGTGTCTGCGGGTCAATTTGATTCCACAGAATGACATCGCCGGACTCGGGATAAAGTCCATTTGAGTCGTCCGCATAGCCTTCCATGCCCAGGCCAATTTGATGCACATTGGACAGGCATTGTGTGGCCCGCGCCCGCTGTTTGGCTCCCGATAATGCCGGCAACAGCAGCGCCGCCAGAATGGAAATAATGGCAATCACCACCAACAGTTCTATCAAAGTGAAAGCCCGACGTCTGAATATGAAGTTTTTCACGTCCCGGGAGCCTTTCAGCTCTTTAATTTCAGCCCGGCCCAAACAAACAGCGGCTCAACCCACCGCTGCGATCGAAACTTCCTCGTTCGATTGATCGCGGCCCACGCCCGCCGCCTGAGGGTCGAGCACGGGTTTGCCGTCCACCAGGAAACGATACTGATGATGCCCGTGGATGAGCATGACTTGGATGAACCACCAGCCATCGTCGCGCCGTTGCATGGCCAACGGGTTCCAATGGTTGAAATCGCCAGCCAGTTGAACGGACCTCGCCTGGGGAGCGCGGCAGTAAAAATGGACCGGCCTGAGCGAATGCCTCGCCGAACACAGTTCACTGTCCGGCTTTCCATCACCTGCGTTCATGGCATGCATTCCTGGTGATGCTTCCCTGGCTGATGGCTCGCTCCTCATGGATCGGGCCTCGTCTGATGGTTCGGCCGATGCCCGGCAGCCGGTTCTTCCGATTCCAACGTTCAAGCCTTTGATATGCCACATAATCTACCTCCATCTTTTCAGTAACCCATGGCGTGCCAAACGCCATTCTTCTGCCAACATTCTGATCATTGGACAAGGCAGCGTCCGAATGCTCACGCTTCAAATTCTGCAGGCCAAAAAAGGTCGCTCGCAATTCCGGTTTTCGTAAAAGTCTCAATAGGGTTGAAGGCTCGAAAGCTTCCTTGTACGGCCAGTGCCACACTCATTTTCCATAAACTGAGTTGGCACGAGTGGACTGTTCCGCAGTTGCGGACGATTTCAATTCCGAGAAAACGCTTGCTCCGGTTTCCCTCACCACTAAAATCACTGGCGATGAACCGGCTTGTCTCCGCCCTGTTCGCAACCCTGGCAACTTTCTACAGCGCATCGGCTGCCGGCCTGTTTCCCACACTGCCGCTCGGTTCGACTGCGCCGGATTTCAACCTGCCCGGTGTGGACGGGCGAAACTGGTCGCTCAAGAGTTTTGCGGATGCCAAAATCCTGGTCGTCGTCTTCACGTGCGATCATTGCCCGACGGCGCAGTATTACGAGGAGCGTATCAAGCAAATTGCAGCGGACTATAAGGACAAGGGCGTGGCCGTGGTGGCCATCATGCCCAATGATCCCAAAGCCGTCCGGCTCGATGAATTGGGCTGGACGGATCTGGGCGACACGTTTGCCGAAATGAAAATTCGCGCCCGGGACCACCAGTTCAATTTTCCCTACCTGAACGACGGCGACACCGAATCCGTCGCGCACGCCTACGGTCCGGTGGTCACGCCGCATGTGTTTGTTTTTGACGCCGCGCGCAAGCTGCGTTACGTGGGCGCCATTGACAATTCCGAGCGCATTCAACACGTGACGAAGCATTATCTGCGCGACGCGCTCGACGCGTTGCTGGCTGGCAAGGAACCGCCAGTGGCCCAGACCAAGGTGGTTGGCTGCTCCATCAAATGGTCCGACAAGGAAGCCTCGGCGCAAGCTTACCTGAACCAACTGGCTGCGGAGCCGGTATCGGTTTCACCGGCGGACACCAACGCCCTTCAAGCCTTGCGCAAGAACGATTCCGGGAAATTCCGGGTGGTGAACTTCTGGGCGACATGGTGCGCGCCCTGCGTGGCGGAATTCTCCGAGTTCGTCACCATCAACCGGATGTATCGACATCGCGATTTCGAATTGGTGACCGTGTCCATAAACGAGCCGGATGAGGAGAAGTCCGTGCTGGACTTTCTAAAAAAGCAGCAGGCCTCGAACCGCAATCTCATTTTCGCCTCCACGGACCGCGATGCGCTGATCAATGCCTTTGATCGTGACTGGTCGGGTGCGGTGCCCTACACCGTGCTCATCAGTCCGGAAAGCAACATTATTTATAGCGAAACCGGCAGCATCGATTCTCTCGCCCTCAAACGAGCCATCCAAAAAGCGATGAACGAGCGGAAGCCGTGGTAGTTCCATCATCGCAGAAGCTGGGTTCCCGGCGGTTACAGTGATTCCAACAGGAAACCCTCCGGCTATGCCGGAGGGCTCACAAAGTTCGACAGTTCCGGCAATCGACTGCCGCCGCAGCAAACGGGCTGTGCTCTTTTGGACTGCGGTGGCAATCCCGCAGAGCGGGAGCGACACCGCTTTGGGAGTGGGTGCTGGAAAAGCGCACGGTGTCGGGTTGTCTGAAAGCGCCGTCGCACTTGCCGAACGTCGCTACTGCATCACGGAGCTTGCCCTGTGGACTGCACAAGCAGAGCGCAGCGGCGACGGTGCGACTTGGAGCCCGCAGGGCCATGCGGCTTTGAGCCGCTCAACCTCCGCCAAGCCTCCGGCTCTGCCGAGGTTGCTGACAGAAATACGTCACAAAACTGATCAACGTTTCGGATCCTGATCGTCCTTGAAACTCGGTCCTCGCCGGCCTCCCCGATTCATGACGTGATGGATCGTTCCCGGATACTGCACTCGCAGTTTGCTCGCCATGCCCGCACTCTGCTCTCAGTCTGGCCTTGAACGTCAAGGCAGATCTACAATAACCGTGACTGACCCCTTCGGCACTGCCCCCTTTCCTTCCTTGTCTTTTAGAGAAAACGGTAGTGGGCTACATGGTATGTTTCGGCCAGAATGGCCGAAAACAAGTCAAATGAAATGGATTAG
>JBEKFT010000137.1:0-5267 GCA_050013175.1 Verrucomicrobiota bacterium | reverse complement strand
CGGAATGCCCCCGGAGACGGGCGCTCAGCGAGCGTCGTCGTTCAGATGAATGGCGTGGGTGAATTTCATCTTGACCGTTTCACCCACGCGCGCGAGGAGTGACTTCTTCCTCGGTTTTTGAACGCCACCGATTGGCTCCACCGCATGACTGCAGACCGGGCAAAGGAACAAAATGGTCCGGCTTCCTTGGCGGTGGATTCGATGAACGCAAGGCTCGCACATGACTTCGTGGCAATGGGTGCACCGATGGGTGACACGCGCTTGCGGGTGACGCGGGCAGACAAGGGATCCATCCGCCATAACGACGGGCGGAGCCGGGAGTTCCCTGTCAACAAATTTGGGAATCGCCACCCTAAACTCGGTGCTTTCGACGGACAATTCGACGTCGCCCAGGCGGACAATCTGGCCGGCGGACAATCTGGTTTCTCGAACACGTCTTCCATCCACGAACGTGCCGTTTGTGGACTCCAGATCGCGTATCGTCACGCCTTCCTCCAGCAACACCACTTCACAGTGAAGGCTCGATACGGTCGGATGGGTGATGGGGAAGTCCGCATCCGGACTGCGGCCAATGCGATTCGTCCCCAGTTTCAGCTCGATCAGCCGGTTTTCTATCCCATCCGTTTTGATTAAAAGTCTGGCCATGATCTCCAGCTCACTTTCCCACTTTCTACTGGCTACCTTAACGGAGGCAGGAAGTCGAGCTTCTTTGTCGAGCTTCTTCCTTCTCCGCCGCCCTCCAACCCCCCTGCGTGCACGCGCCAAGTCTATGATTTTAATGGATTAATCGCGAACGCGAATTCCTTGACGATGCGTCCGTGGATTAAGTGCTCCTGAATAATACGTTCGAGCGCTTCGGGATGGCAGGAGTGATACCACACGCCTTCCGGATAAACGACGGCGATGGGCCCATGAATGCAAATGCGAAGACAATTGGCTTTCGTGCGATACACAAGAGGTTCCGGACCCGCAAGCTGCAATTCCTTCAACCGACGCTTCAAGTATTCCCAGGACATTAATCCTGATTCCATCGCCGCGCATTTCGGCTCGCTCTGGTCGGCGCAGAGAAAAATGTGCCGGCGGCATTTTTCCAGCCCGAGCGACTGCTTCAGATCTTCCAGGGTAATTGCCATGACGGGCCAAAGGTTGAATTCATCCCCTGCAAAGTACGTTTCGGGCTGGAAAGGGCAAGTTCTGCTGTCTGGTGCCATCCTCAACGCAGGGCCAATTCATGAGGGGGTGGGGACGGCTCGTCCCCAGTTGCTGAAACTCCAGAGAATCGGGGAAGGCCGTCCCCGTCCCGATATCGCCATCTTCATGAATTAGCCCTGCCATCAACGGGACAAGGCAAGGGCGCTGACTCCAGCGACGGCAAGGGCGCCGCCAATCAGGGAACGGAGGCTGGGGCGGTCTCCTTCGACCCACAGCGTGATCGGGATCACAACGATCGGCGCCATCGCGACGATCGGGAGCACGACTCCGGCAGGGGTTGTCTGGAGCGCCCATTGCAGGCAACTGACTCCTACCGTTTGACCGGCCAGGGCATTCAGCGCAATCCAGAGCCAGACACCCCGCCATTTTTTGCGTGACGCTTCGGCCCCGAGATCGCGCTGCGCTCGAGTTTGGATGCGAAACTCCCGCCGTTTGACCACAAGAAGGCAGATTCCGGCGAGCATCAATCCTCCCAGCATGCGTTGGTAGCCGGCATTCACCGGGTCGATGTGCTCTCCGCTGGCCCGCACGATGAAGTACGCTTTCCGGCTGAAAACAGCCCCGCCCGCGCCGCCGAGGGCTGCGATTACGCCAAACAGCGTTCCCAATGTCAGCTCGCGCCGTGTGAGTTTGAGATGTTCACCCGGCGCCAGGACAATTCCCACGCCGGCAAGCGTTGTCAATCCGAACAAAACCTGCCAGAGGGTCAGGGTCGTTCCGAGCCAGAGCCACTCGATCAAAGCCCCCAGCGGAGCCGTCAGACACTGAACGAGCAGCAGGGACAGCCGTGCTCCCAGCCGGGGCAATGCCTGGAAGAATGCCACATCACCGATGCCGATTCCTAAAATGCCGCTGGCAACAAAGGCCGGAAATGCGAGGCCGGCCAGGCCTTTGCCGAAGGTATGGGACCACGCGGCCAGCAGGAGGGTGGCCAGAGCGGCGCGCCAGAAATTGGCTTCAGTGCCGCCGATCAGCTTGGCCGAACGATGTCCGCAAACGGCGGAGATGGAAAACAAAACGGTTGTCAGGAATGCCGCCAGCACGCCCCGAATTTAGCGGGGCCCAAACAGGGGGTCGAGGATCGATGCGGCCTCCCTGCGTCCCGTGTTCCGACCGCTCCGATGGGAAGAATTCGAGTGTCTCGACGGAGGCTCCCGGTTAGTGTGACTGGAGCAGATGATTCAAATCGCGCCACCTCCAGTCCGCGCAGGCAACCGCGCTTCAGTGGATCGGTTGAGGACGGTGTATTGTGTTTTTCCCGCTCTCAGTCTGGCATTGTGGGCGTGGCTCGTGGCCGGATTGTCGCTCGGGTTCCGTCCGCTCGCAGAGACCGGATGGCTCGAAGGCGCACTGGTCGTCTCGGCGCTGGTGTCCACGATGATTGCCTGGTCGCGCCAGTTGCCAGCCCAGAACGTGCTGCTGGCGGGGCTGATCATGGGTGGGGGCGGTGCATTGTCACAGACGATCGGCACACTCACTTCCATCCCGTTCGGCCCCTACATCTACACCGACGCGGCCGGTCCCCGGCTGCTGAACACGTTGCCCTGGTGGATTCCCTTCGTGTGGGTGATTCTCCTGCTGAATTCGCGGGGCACGGCCCGGACGGTTTTGCGGCCCTGGCGGAAAACCCGATATTACGGATTCCGGCTTCTCGGCCTGGCCGCGGTGCTTTCGCTGGCGTTGGTTGCGGGATTGGAGTCTTTCGCAGGGCGGGGCAAAGGGTGCTGGGTTTGGGGCCCGACCAGGCTCGGGTGGACCTGGTATGGCACACCGGTCACCAGCTTTGTGGGCTGGGCCACCACCGCGCTGCTTATTCTGGCCTTTGCGACGCCCGCGTTGATCAACAAGAGACCGAAGGAACCGGGCCCGGATTATTCCTCGGTGGCTCACTGGGTCCTGCTGGACATTCTGTTCGTGGCCGGCGCCGCGGAGCATCAGTACTGGCTTGCGGCGCTGTTCGGTTCCGGAACGGCCCTGGGCGTGGTCTGCCTCGCCTTGCACGGTGCAAGGCAGTGAACGCTGCGCGACTTAAATCATCGGCCAGGTCTGCGATTCCGCGTCCGCTCGTTTTGTGATGCTGAGCCGTGCGACTCGCATCCCCTCCATTTCCTCGACGCGCAATTTGCAGGCGCCGACCGTCAGCACATCGCCGACTTTGGGAAAACCGCCAAGCCGTTGGGTGACCCAGCCGCTGGTTGTGGTGATGCCTTCTTCCTGCAGCGGTTCTCCGGCAAGTTCTTCGAGCTCGTGCAAAGGCAGTGTTCCTGATGCGTCCCAGGTGTTTTCGCCCGTGAGCGCCAACAGGGGTTTTTCCTGATCGAATTCGTCCTGAATTTGTCCCACCAGTTCCTCGAGGATGTTTTCGAGAGTGACCATGCCGAGCGTGCCGCCATATTCGTCAACCACGATCGCCAGATGGAGTTTTCGTTCCAGAAACATTTGGAGCAACTTCTCCAGCCGGCCCATCTCGGGAACGTAAATGAGCTTTCGCGCAATGGGCAGCAAATCCATGCCGGAATTCGCCCGGATCCGCATGGCATACAAATCCTTGATGTGAACGACCCCGAGGCTTTTATCCACGTCGCCACCCTGGCATAGCGGGAAGCGTGAGTAGTGAGTTTTCTCGGCAACATCCATGCATTCCGTGAGACTCGCTTTGGTATCCAGGACCACGATCTCGTGCCTGGGGCGCATGGCGTCCCGGACGACTCGTCGTCGCAGATCGAGCGCGTTGAGGGCGATGCCGCGGCTGAACGCCTGGGCACCTGGGAATTGTGCGACCGGGGACAGCAGCAACCGCAGTTCCTCCTCCGAATGACCGCCCCGGACCTCGGTGGCGGCTTCGATTCCGAGTCGCCGGAGCAACCATTGCGCGGAATGGTTGAGCACCCAGATGAAAGGGTACGACAGGCGGAAAAACCATTGCAATGGAGTGGCCACCACCAGGATTGTCTGCACCGTCTTGCGAATGGCAATCGCCTTGGGGGCCAGTTCGCCGACAACGATGAGCAGGTAGCTGTTGATGAAGAATCCCACGAAGATGGCGACCGTGCTTTGTGCTTGAGGCGACCCGATTCCGGCAAGCAGGAACAGAGGTTCCAGCAGGCGCCGGAACACGGGCTGGACGACCACGCCCAGCGCCATGCTCGCGAGCGTGATCCCAAGCTGGGTCGCACCGATGTAGGCGTCAATATTCGAGATGATGCTTCGCGCGACCTTGGCGCGGCGGTTTCCTTTGGCGGCCAGGGGATCCAACTGTGTGGCCCGGACTCGGACCAGGGCCAGTTCCGCCGCCACGAAAAACGCATTCAGCAGAACGAGCGCAATGACGGCCAGGATTTTCAGGCCATCGTCGGGGAGTTCGTTCCAGTTCATGTCAGAGGCTCACTTCGCCAAAAACGAGTTTCAAAATGTCCTGCAGGGTGACGATTCCGATCTCGCGCCGGTCCCGGCCGAGCACCACCGCCAAACGCTGCCCGCTGCGTTGCATGCGGCGCAACGCCACTTCGAGCCGCAGGTCTTCGTCGAGGTAGAGCGCCGGTCGGACATAGTCCGCCGCCGTCTTGTTCACATCCAGATCCGGCTGGTAAAGCAGGGTCGCCATGCTGGCCAGGCCCGCGATGCGGCGCCGCTGGTCCCGCATTTCCCACACGGGCAACCGTGTGAAGCGCAAGGAACGGCTCATGGCCATCATCTCGCGGACCGGGGTTTGCATCGTCACGGTCGCGACGATGGAGATGGGTTTGGTGATCTGCCGTACCGTCAGGCTCTGCAGATCCAGCACGCGGTTGATGATGGCGCGCTCTTCGGTCGTGAACGCCCTTCCCGATTCCTGCATGACGAATCGCAGTTCCTCACGGTTTCCGAACAGGTGGCCGGTGAACGCCCTGACGCCGGTCCAATGAAGCAGCACGGCGGAAACACCTTGCACGAGCCAGACCAACGGTCGCAGCCCCAGGTGGATCAACCGGAATGGCCGCGCCAGGGTCACGCACAGCCGGTTGGGGTAAACCCTGAAAAGCATCTTCGGCAGCAGATCGAAAAATGCATAGAAG
>JBEKFT010000136.1:0-5290 GCA_050013175.1 Verrucomicrobiota bacterium | reverse complement strand
ATTTCATACCCGCCCGGCTCCACCACAAACCCGTGGGTCTTCACGTCGTAATAGGCGAGTTGTTCCGCGGTCAGCGTCAAAGCCACCTCCTTGGTCTCTCCCGGTTTCAGGCTGACGCGTTCGAACCCGCGCAATTCTTTGGGGGGTTGTGGGACACTGCTTTGGGTCGGGTGAATGTAGAGCTGGACCACTTCGTCGCCTGCCACTTTACCGGTGTTCTTCACCTCGAGGCTCACGGTCGCCTGTCCATCGGGCCCAACGATGTTCGGAGCCACTTTCGCTTTGCCGTAATGGAACTCCGTGTAACTCAGGCCATGACCGAAGCAGAACTGCGGTTCGATCTTCTTTTCATCGTAGCCACGGTAGCCGACAAAGATGCCTTCGGTGTAAGGCGTCTTGTTGTCGTCCCGAAGATGGTAGTAGGGGTAGGTCGGATTATCCTCTGCCCGCTTCTCGAAGGTTGCGGGAAGTTTTCCGGACGGATTCACGTCCCCGAACAGGATCTCAGCCACGGCGCGGCCGGTGTCCTGTCCCGAATACCACGCCTGGAGCACGGCCGGCGCCTGGTCGAGCCAGCCCGTCCACGCCACGCCACCGCCGGAGTTGATGACGACGATGGTGCGGGGATTCGCAGCGGCGACCGCGCGGATCAGGTCAGCCTGCCCGGCCGGCAGTTCAAACGAACGGTCCTGCCCTTCCCCTTCCGACAGGCCAAATCTGCGTTCATGCTCGTGGCCCTTGGGACGCTGGTTGAATCCGACGCAGACCACGGCGATATCCGCCTGCCGGGCGATCTGCGGGGCTTCCGCCGCATTCGTGGTGTGCAGTACGCTCACCCCGGACCCGGCGATTTGGCGGACGCCCTCGAGGATGCTGGTGGAGTGGAATACGGTGGTGAAGGCGCTGCCGCCGCCGCAGTAAACCGCCGGGTCCGCGTTGGGCCCGACCACGGCGATCGATTTGACGCGGCTGCGGTCCACGGGAAGCGCGTGCTTGCTGTTCTTCAGCAGGACGACGGACTCACGCGCGCCTTCCAGTGCCGCCTGCGCATTCTCCGGATTGTCCAGCGGAAGATCCTTCCGAAGCTGGGGGCGATCGAAGAAGCCGGCGGCAATCACGGTGGTCAGAATCCTCCGCACCTTGTCGTCGATGACGGACAGCTTAACTTCACCGTCCTTGACCGCGGGCTGGAGAACGGCAGGGGTCATCATTTTGGCTTCCGGCATTTCGAGATCGAGGCCCGCGTTGGCGCAGGCAATGCCGTCGTAGGTGGACACCCAGTCCGACATGACGAAACCCTTGAAACCCCACTTGCCCTTGAGGATCTGGTTGATCAGGATATCGTTTTGGGAGCAATGGACGCCGTTAAGGAGGTTGTAGGCGGTCATGACGCAACCCACCCCTCCCTGTTGCACCGCGGCCTTGAACGCGGGCAGGTAAATCTCGTTCAAGGTGCGTTCGTCCACTTCCGAACTGACGTGGTGACGATCCCATTCCTGGTTGTTGCAGGCAAAGTGTTTGACCGTGGCAAGCACTTGTTGCGATTGAATGCCCCGAATCAACGGCGCCACCATCTGGCCGGCCAGAAAGGGATCTTCTCCCATGTATTCGAAATTGCGCCCGCACAGCGGCGAGCGATAAATATTCACCGCGGGAGCGAGCAGAATATTCACCCCGCGCGCGCGACAATCGCGCCCCAAACTCTCCCCGATTCTCCCGGCCATCTTGCGGTCCCACGTGGCCGTCAGCGCAATCCCCCCCGGGTAACACGTGGTGGGTCCGTCATTGCGGCTGCCCATCGGCCCATCCGACATTTTGATGGCCGGAATTCCAAGCCGCTCGATGGCCATGATGTAAAATCCGTTCGTGCCGCCGATGTAGTCGATTTTCTCCTCGAGGGTCAGGCGCGGGAGCAGGTCGTCCACCCGCTTTTCCACGGCCTGGGTCGGATCGAGATACAGCGGCGGTGTGGCGTTGGTTTCAGTCATGGCGTCGGTCGGCGTCATCTGGGCTGCGCAGGGCAGCACCATGGCGCAGGCGACAACGATCCAGTGGATTCGGGAGGTGGAATTCTTTTGTTTCATGGGTGGAGAACAGGGCGGCAATGAATGGATACTCAGGCATCGATGAGGATTAAAAACAGGATGTGCCGCAGGCAGTCAATCAAAATCTCGGCGCGAAGGGAATCGGCTGCAGGCATCCGGCAGCGTCCTCGAAAACCGCGCGGCTCCCGATTCTGCGGGATTCCCGACGCGGTCCAAAAGGATTGGGTTGCGGCCATGCGGCATTGCAGGCTTCGCACCCAATGCTTGGCACCCGGCACGGGGCGCTTCTATAGTTGCCGGGTGATTGACACAACGCAAAAGCTCGAGGCATTCCTGCCGCAAGTCCGCGCGGCGGCGTGGCTGGCGGTGGACACCGAGGCGGACAGCCTTCATTCGTATCCCGAGAAGGTTTGTTTGATCCAGATCAGCACGGCGGCGGGCGATGAACTGCTCGATCCCCTGGCGCCAATCCATTTGGAGGCGCTGCTGGACGCGCTCAGCGGCCGCGAGCTGACCATGCACGGCGCGGACTATGACCTGCGCATGCTGCTCAAGCACCACGCATTCGTCCCCAGCGCGATTTTTGACACCATGCTCGCCGCGCGGCTCCTGGGCGAGCGCCAGTTCGGGCTCGGCGCCCTGGTCGAGAAGTACCTCGGCGTGAAGCTGGAAAAAGGGCCCCAGAAGGCAAACTGGGCGATGCGCCCGCTGACGGAGCGCATGGAACGCTATGCCCGAAACGACACGCATTATCTCAAACCGCTCGAAAACAGGCTGAAGCCGGAACTTCAAACCAGGGGCCGGCTGGGATGGCAGCACGAAACGTGCGCCCGGTTGGTCCAGGAATGCACGCGACCGGGTTTCGTGGACACGGATTCGGTGTGGCGCGTCAAGGGGAGTTCGCTGCTCGGCCGACTGGGGCTGGCGGTTCTTCGCGAACTGTGGCAGTGGCGCGAAGCCGAAGCCCTTTCGGCCAGGCGTCCCCCGTATTTCGTCCTGAGCCACGAAGCGATGGTGGAAATCGCGGCCGCAGCCTCGACGCGGCAACCCATCGGGCCGTCGCTGCCAAGGCACCTTTCCGAACGCCGGCGCGCGGATCTCACCCGGGCGGTGGCGCAGGGTGTGGCCGTTCCACCCGAACATCAGCCTCGCCTTCCCGAGCGCAGCCATTATCGCCCGACGGAAGCGGAGCGAAAGCGCGTTCTCGATCTGCAGAGGCGGCGCGACGCGCTCGCGGCGGAGCTGGACATCGATCCCACGCTGATTGCCAGCCGCGCCACGCTGTCGGCTCTGGCGCGGGACTGGGACAAGCACGCGGGCGAGTTGATGAACTGGCAGCGGGACTTGATGAGGCCGTAGGCATCACCGCACGACCTCGAACGCAAACCCCTTCAGGTATTCCGTTTCGGGAATCATCGGAATGACCGGATGATCGGGGGACTGCGTGTACGTGGCGATCCGGCGCAGGAGTTTCCGTGTGTCGAAGGCGGCCGAGAGAACGGTGTCCTGGAACAGACCGGCGTCCACGTGATGCGAACAGCAAAAGGTGGCCAGCGTGCCGCCCGGCTTGAGCAGCTTGAGCGCGCGCAGATGGATTTCCTTGTAACCGCGCAGCGCGTCCGGCACGGAGGCACGATTGCGGGTGAACGACGGTGGGTCGAGAACGATCAGATCGAACTTCGGCACGAGCTTCTCGTTCGGACCGGTCTGGGTCTGCGCCTTGAGAAAGTCAAACACGTTCGCGGCTTCAAACGAGCATCGATCCGACAAACCATTGGCCGCTGCGTTTCGCGTCGCGGCGGCGATGGCCTCCGCGCTCTGGTCGATCATGTGGACGTGCACGGCCCCCGCACGCGCGGCGTGCAGGCCGAATCCGCCGAGGAAGCTGAAACAGTCCAGCATCCGCGCGCCCTTCGCCAGCTCCGCCACACGCCGATAATTGACCTGCTGGTCGAGATAAAGACCGGTTTTGTGCCCGGTGGAGAGGTCGGTTTCAAACCGGAGCCCGTTCAGCTTCACCGTGACAGAAGGAGCGCCCTCTTCGCCCGTCAGAACCCCGCTCGCCTCCGGCAATCCCTCAAACCTGCGTGAGGCCATGTCGCCGCGCTCGAGGATGCCGCCGGGAGAGAAGACTTTTTGAAGCGCGGCCACAATCATCGCCTTGCGCCGATCCATTCCCAGCGATGAGATCTGGACCACCAGCACGTCTTCGTATTTGTCCACGATCAGGCCGCTGAGGAAATCGCTTTCGGCGTTCACGACACGAAAAGACGTGGCGTCCGGCAGGTGCCTCTGCCGGACGGCCAGGGCGGCTCGAATGCGCTCCTCGAAAAACGGCCCGTCGATATCGGCGCGCTCCGCGGACAGGACGCGCACATTGATTTTCGATTTCGAATTGTAAAACCCGACTCCCAGGAACCGCTGGCGATGGTCTTTGACCTGCACGAGCGCACCATCGTCGGCCGGTTGGGTGAGGCGAAGAATGGCGCCGCGATAAACCCACGGATGGCCCGCCACAATGCGGTCGGCTTCCCCGGGCTTCAGCAAAACAGTCGGCAATGAATCCATAGTTTGCAATAACATGCCTGTTTATTGGAAAAAGTAACGTGCGAATAGGGGTCGGCGTCGTCTTTGAAGATCGGTTCGCGACGGTCGCCGCGATTCATGACGTGACAGAGGGCACCCGGGTATCGGACGCGCAGCTTTACGCGGCTTGCTCCGCAGAGCGATATTTGATAATGAGTGACCAGTGCCAACTTTTGCTCCAAAAGAGAAGAAGCTTCGTTCGGCAATTCGACGCTCTTTGCGCGCACAAGGATTCCGCATCGCTGGCAATCGAGTCAGCTTTCGGCAGAGGCGGGACAAGAGAAGCATACGCAAGAGACACGAGCATGCGGTCGAAAAAAGAATTGTTTCGGCTGAAGCAGCACTCGCGGGAGACGAAGATCATTTGCTGGGCTACATCGCTTCAGGAAACGAGGTTGATCCGAATCAAATCAAGCCGCGGCTTCACCAGGTTGAGCCGGACACAATCGAATCGAAACTGTTTCGCTACGCTTGCCTGCACTGGAGCATCCCGATTTCAGACGGCTAGCCATATTTGCTCGTCGTTACATTCAAGACCACAGCCGTCCCACAGGATTTGAAAAAATAGGCTGGAACTTTTTGTTTGCACCTGCCACACGGCAGGGATGTATCAACTCAAAAGGGTTCCAGCCCGCTCCAAGGTCAACATCTTGCGGCAG
>JBEKFT010000135.1:0-5315 GCA_050013175.1 Verrucomicrobiota bacterium | reverse complement strand
CTTCGGTTCATCGAATCGAAAGCGGGCGCAGACCGCTGCCGCTCGATGTGGCGGCGGGTTTCCGAATGCGCTTCGGGCCTCGGACTTCAAACCGCAACCCCCCCCAGCGCCATCCTCCCAATCCTGATCGGCGACGAATCCAAGGCCGTGGACACCTCCGCCGCGCTGCGGGCGCAGGGCCTCTTTGTTCCCGCGATCCGTTATCCCGCCGTCGCCCGCGGCAGTGCCCGCCTGCGCCTCACGGTCACCGCGGCACATTCGCCCGAAGACGTTTCCACACTCATCGTCGCGCTTCACGACCTGGGGATCGGACTTTAAACTTTGGACAATGAATTCCTTCGCCCGACTCGACCGGCGCTACATCTGGCACCCGTTCACCCAGATGCGCGAATGGCTCCGGCGCGAGCCGATCGTCATTGTCGAAGGCCGCGGAGCGGTATTGCGTGACGCCCGGGGCCGGAAATATCTCGATGCCAATTCCTCGATCTGGACGAATCTGCATGGGCACAACCACCCGGCGATCAACGGCGCGATCCGGCGCCAGTTGAACAAAATCGCGCATTCCTCCGCGCTCGGCCTGGCGAATGAACCGGCCTCTGTCCTTGCCGCACGGTTGGTGCAAGCAGCAAACCCGGCGAATGGCGATTGGCGATCGACGATTGACGCGGCTGCAGGCTGCAAAGCGCGTCAATCGAATATCGTAAATCGTACATTGTCCAAGGTGTTCTTTTCGGACGACGGTTCCACCGCGGTCGAGGCCGCGCTCAAGCTCGCCTATGAATTCGCACGGCGCTCGGGCCGGAGCCGCAAACCGAAATTCCTTTCGCTCGCGGGCGCCTATCATGGCGATACGATCGGGGCGGTGGCGCTCGGGCATGTTGATTTGTTTCACCGGCGCTTCTCCGGACTCCTGTTCAAGACCGACGAAGTGATGGCGCCCTATTGCTATCGCTGCCCCTTCAACCGCGCCCGGCCGGAACGGGAGGACGCGCGGGAATACCGGAAATGCGGCTGGGAGTGCGTCGGCGAAGTGGAGCGAAAGCTTGCCTCGCAGAAGAAACGCGGCGCTCCGTACTCGGGCTTCGTTTTCGAACCGCTCATGCAAGGCGCCGCCGGGATGATCCCCCAGCCGGCCGGCTGGCTGCCGCAGGTGACCGACATCGCCCGAAGCCACGGAGCCCTGCTCATTGCGGACGAAGTCATGACCGGGTTCGGCAGAACCGGCGCCCCCCAATCGCAAATCGCAAATCGCAAATCGCAAATCCTTTTCGCCTGCCATCAAGAAGGCGTTCAACCCGACTTTCTTTGCGTGGCCAAGGGAATGACGGGCGGCTGCCTGCCCATGGCGGCCACACTGACAACGCAGGAGATTTTTGACGCCTTCCTGGGTGAATACGAGGAATTTAAGACGTTTTTTCACGGTCACAGCTACACCGCCAATCAACTCGGCGCGGCTGCATCCCTCGCCAGCATCGAGTTGCTGCAAAGCGCGGCGTCCGCCCGGGCACGCCATCAACTCCAGCAAACGATGCGCCTCGAGCTGCGCCGCCTCTGGTCCCTCTCGCATGTGGGCGACATCCGCCAGGTCGGCCTGATCGCGGGCGTCGAACTCGTGCGCGACTGGCGGACGCGGGAGCCGTTCGACTTGCGGGAGCGCGCCGGCATCCGCGTCTGTGAGGCCATGGCCAGCCGGGGCGTCCTGACCCGCCCGATCGGAAACGTCATTGTGCTGATGCCGCCGTATTGCACAACGGAACAGCAGATGCAACGGATGGTGGAGGTGTTGCACGCGTCGATCGCCGCGGTCACGCAAGGAAAACGCCCCTGTTCGGTCAGGAGGCCGGCCCACGAGTAGGCCTCCGGTTCTTGTTTCACGAGCCAGTAATTCATTGCCATTGGAACCGGGCGCCGCGACATGAACAATCAGAGGGCCGCATCCCTCCGAGCCCAGGCGTCGGCTTCCAGGACCTGGTCCAGCCTTGGATGCGCCACCACCGTGTGCCGGTCCATGGAGCGGCGGACGATATCACCGATCTGCGGAAACGGGATTCGCCGGTTCACGAAGGCATCGACCGCGACTTCGTTCGCGGCATTCAGCACGGCCGGCAGCGTGCCGCCCGTCTCCCCGGCCCTGCGCGCCAGGCTGAGCGCCGGAAACTTCTCTAGGTCCGGCTCTTCGAAGGTCAGGCTGCCGAGTTTCGGAAGGTTTGTTTGGACCCGATCGCTGGACACGCGGTCCGGATAGGTGAGTGCGCATTGGATCGGAAGGCACATGTCCGGCGTTGAAAGCTGCGCCAGCATGGAACCATCCACAAATTCCACCAGCGAATGCACCACGCTCTGCGGATGCACGACAACCCCGACGCGCGCCATCTCGATGTCAAACAACCACCGCGCTTCAATCATCTCCAATCCCTTGTTGAACAGCGTCGCCGAATCAATCGTGATCTTGCGCCCCATGACCCACGACGGATGTTTCAGCGCGCGCTCGACGCTGATGCCGGGGAATTCCGCCTTCGGCGTATTGCGAAACGGGCCGCCCGACGCGGTGAGCCAGAGCTTGCGAACGGACCCGGACGGCTTGCCGTCCAGGCACTGAAAGATGGCCGAATGCTCGCTGTCCACGGGCAAAACCCGGACCCCGTGCTCGCGTGCTTCCCTCATCACGATTTCACCGGCCATCACCAGGATTTCCTTGGAGGCAACGGCGAGGTCCTTGCCCGCCCGGATCGCCGCCAGCGCGGGCTGCAGCCCGGCCGTGCCCACGATCGCAATCAGGACGATGTCGGCCCCGGGCAACGTCGCCAGCTTGAGAAGCCCCTCCGCGCCCGAGAATACCTCCGTCGCCGTCCCCAACTCGTTGCGCAACGCACGCGCGTTGGCGGGGTCCGCGATGCAAATGGCCTCCGGGCGGTGCGCGCGCGCCTGGGCCAGCAGCAATTCCGCATTGCTGCCGGCCGCCAGCGCGAGCAGCCGGATACGGTCCGGCAGATCCCCGGCGACCTTGACCGCGCTGGTGCCGATGGAACCGGTGCTGCCTAACAGAACGACGTTCTTCATTTGCGCGTTAAGGATGCGTCAGCACGTGCCGCAGATACAGATACATGATGGGCGCACTAAACAACAGGCTGTCGAGCAAGTCGAGCATGCCGCCGATGCCCGGGAAAAAGCCGCCCGAATCCTTCACGCCCGCCTCCCGCTTGAAGACGGATTCGATCAGGTCGCCCACCACGGCGCAGACGCTCAGGACAACGCCGAGGATCACAGCGTGCCTCCAGTTCATGCCTTCCATCCGGTCACCGAAGAGATGGGTGAACACCACGCTGGCGCCGGTTGAAACGAGGATGGCCCCGCCGAACCCTTCCCACGTCTTCCCGGGACTGATGCGCGGAATCATCTTGTGCCGCCCGATCAGCGAGCCGACGCAGTAACCCCCCGTGTCGCTGAATTTGGTGACGAGGATAAAATACAGGACATAAATCTTTCCGCTGCCCTCGAACGGGGGGCGGAACATGAAGAACTGGATTTTCTGTATGAAATTCAGCAGCCAGGGCACGTACATCAAGCCGAACAGCGTGGTGGCGATCGCCACGATTCCGACGGTGTTGCTTCGCGAAAAAAACTGCCGCAGACACAGCCCCAGCACGAAGAGGATGAGAAAGCTTGTTTCAAAATCGTTGACGCGGGCCGGAGACCCTTGCGTCCCGATGTGACCGGTCAATTGCAGGAAGGTCCCGGACATCAGCAGCACTCCGCCGAAAATCCCCCAGCCTTTGAAGCAAACCAGATCGCGCTTCTCCGCCAGGCCGTAAAACTCGGCCAGACCCGTCGCCGCCAGAAAGGCCATGACCGTGAGAAACAGGCAGTCCGAAAGCGGTTTGTTCCGGCAGAACAGGGCCGTCAGGACAAAAGCCCAGAGCAGGGCCGTGCTCAGCAGCCGGCGGATAAGAATTTTCAGTCGGGACGACGGCGCCGGCGTCGTCGTGGCGGCGTCTGACATGGCGGAAAGAATGATGATGTCAAAACCACGTGTCGAGAGTGATTTCTGGATTCACCGCTAGCCGCCGTTGTGAAACGGCGCAGATCGCCACTGCGGGACGGTTCGGCCAATTCACATGGGCGGCTGCAAGGTTTCAGGGTCCCAATGCGCTCCCGATCCGGGATGGGAGGCTTCGCACGCTTCTCAATCCCCCAGACAGGTGCCCACCCGCCGCGCGCTGTTGATCCAGGGGTGGTCTGCCGGGACGGTCTTGAGTTTGCCGGCCACTTCCGCGATGGGGACCGGTTTCACCCCGTCGCCACGCGCGGCCACCATCACGCCAAAAACCTGTTCCTGGATCAAATCGACGCACATCGTGCCCAGGCGCGTGGCGAGCAGACGGTCGCCGGCCGACGGCGTGCCGCCGCGCTGGACGTAGCCGAGAATCGTCACGCGCGCCTCCAGATGGGTCAACTCCTCCAACTGCTTTGCCAACCGCAGCGTGTTTCCCGAATGCCGGGCGGACAGGACGGCCAGTTCGGTTTTGGCCCGCTGCCTCTGCGCCTTGCTGGTCGCGCTCTTCTTCTGCTCCTCGGCCTTCGCGAAGGCCGCGGCGTCCTCCTTCGACATGGCGCCTTCGGCAACCGCCACAATGCTGAAATTCGTCCCGTGCCGGCTGCGCTTCCGGATCGCAGAGGCAATATGCACGATGTCATAGGGCTTCTCCGGGATCAGGATGACATCCGCCCCCCCTGCAATCCCGGCGCCCAGCGCCAGCCACCCGGCGCGGTGACCCATGACCTCCGCAATGATGATGCGGTGGTGGCTGTGAGCTGTGCTGTGCAGGCGGTCCACCGCTTCCGTCGCGATTCCCAACGCCGTGTCAAACCCGATCGTCGCGTCCGTCAGCGGAATGTCGTTGTCGATGGTCTTCGGCAGCGTGACGATGTTCAGCCCCTTCTCGACCAGTCGCAGCGCGTTCTTGTGCGTCCCGCCTCCGCCGATGCAGACCAGAGCGTCCAGTTTGTTTTTCCTGTAATTGCGAACGATGACCTCCATCATGTCCCGTTCCTCGCCGCCGACCTCCATGCGATGCGGTTTGTCGCGGCCGGTGCCGAGGATGGTGCCGCCAATGGTGAGAATGCCCGAGAGCGCTCGCTTATCGAGGCGCATCTGCAAATCCTCAGCGAGGCCGCGGAATCCGTCGCGAAATCCAATGATCTCCACCCCCTCGATGCCCAGGGCCGCCTTGCCGACACCGCGAATGGCCGCGTTCAAGCCGGGGCTGTCGCCGCCCGCCGTGATGATGCCGATGCGTTTGATCCGCTTCATGTCG
>JBEKFT010000134.1:0-5320 GCA_050013175.1 Verrucomicrobiota bacterium | reverse complement strand
GCCGGCATTTGGGGCGTAGATGAACATTTTCGTGGCCCGGCGGGGCATTCCCTTTTAACCTCCTCCACGGTTTGAAAGCCCACGACACCATTTTCATCGCGACGCGCGGCAGCGCCCTCGCTCTGGCGCAGGCCAACATGGTCCTGGCCCAGTGCCGCACCGCGTTCCCCAAACTCACGTTCGATCTCAAGATCATCAAGACCACCGGCGACAAGCTGCAGACCGCGTCATCGGCGCCGCAGACCGAAAGCCTTCCCAAAGGGCTCTTCACCAAGGAGCTCGAGGTCGCCCTGCTCAAACACCGCGCAGACCTGGCGGTGCACAGTCTCAAGGATCTGCCGACGGCATTGCCCGCCGGTCTCAAACTCGGCGCGGTCGGGAAGCGCGCCGACGCGCGCGATGTGTTGATTTATCGCGACGCCGATTTCCTGGAAGACTGGAAGCTCAGAGCTCGAAACGCGGAACTCACCGAGTGGTCGCCCGGACAGTCCAAACGCCGGGGTTTCAAGCCGAAGCTGGGTTTGAAAAGTCTGTCGGCGGGGTCGATCATCGCCACCAGCAGTCCACGGCGCAAGGCGCAATTGCTCGCTCACAACCCCGGGCTCCGGGTTGTGGACATTCGCGGAAACGTGGTGACGCGCATCCAAAACCTCATGGCCAGGTCGGACTTCGACGCGATCGTGCTCGCCCTGGCGGGCCTGACGCGCCTGAACTTCCGCGTCACACCGGCCGGCAGCCTGGAAGGCGATGCCGTCCCGGAAGGTCTCCTGGCCACGATCCTCGAGACGGATGAAATGCTGCCGTGCGTCGGGCAGGGCGCGATCGGCATCGAGGTGCGCGAGAACGACGAGCGCATCGCCGCGATCTGCGAGCGGCTCAATCATCACAACACACTCCAGAGCGTGACAGCCGAGCGGGCGTTCCTCGAAGCGATGGGCGGCGGCTGCCAGAGTCCGGTCGGAGCGCATGCCGAAGTGGTGGGCGAACAGGTGCGGATGCGCGCGATTTCGTTCGTGGGAACCACCGTTCGCCGGGCCGAAGGAAGGCGGCCCATCAAGGAAGCGGCTGAACTCGGGCGGCAACTGGCGGGGGAACTGAACTGACGATGACCCGCATGGGCACAGTTTATCTCGTCGGCGCAGGACCGGGCGACCCGGGACTGCTCACACTGCGCGGCGAGGAATTGCTTCGGCGCGCCGATGTTGTGATCCACGACGTGCTCGTCAACCCGGGACTGCTTCGCCTGGCTGCCCCGGCCGCGGAATTGATCTCGCGCGGCAGCCGCGGCACCGCCGCGGCACTCTCGCAGGAAGAATTGAACGCCCTGATGATTTCCAGGGCGCGCGCGGGTAAATGCGTCGTGCGCCTGAAGGGAGGCGATCCCTATGTTTTCGGCCGCGGCGGGGAGGAGGCTGAGGAACTCGCGGCGGCGAAGATTCCTTTCGAGGTTGTGCCCGGCGTTTCGTCCGTCGTGGCCGCGCCCAATTACGCCGGCATCCCGCTCACGCACCGGGGGCATTGTTCGACGTTCACCGTCCTGACCGGGCATGAAGATCCGACCAAGGACGATACCGATCTGGATTTCGCGCAAATTGCGCGCATCCCGGGAACGAAGGTCATTCTGATGGGGCTGAAGCGCCTGGCCGAACTCGCGGAAACCCTCATTGCGGGCGGCATGCCTCCGGAAACGCCCGTCGCCATCGTCCAGTCCGGCACCACGGGACAGCAGCAATCCGTCGAAGGCACTCTGGCAACCATCGCCGGCATCGCGCACGCGAAAAAAATCTCGGCGCCCGCCATCACCATCATTGGCACCGTTGTCAAACTGCGGCCAAAGCTGAACTGGTTTGAGACGCGGCCCCTGTTCGGCCGGCGCATCGTCGTCACGCGGGCGCGCGAGCAGGCCGGGCCGCTTGCCAGACTGCTCGGCGACCTCGGCGCAGACGTCCTTGAAATTCCGACGATCAAGATCGCACCATCGGACCGCAAGCAGGACATCGTGGACACGTTGCTGGAGCTCAATGCATACGACTGGCTGGTCTTCACCAGCCCGAACGGCGTCACCGCGTTTTTCGATTTGTTTTTCAAGCGATTTCAGGATTTGCGCGACCTGGGTGGCGCCCGGCTTGCGGCCATCGGCCCGGCCACGGCGGCGAAATTGAAGGAGTTGCACCTGCAGGTGGATCTGATGCCCGACGAAGCCCTGGCTTCGAAAATTGCGCGGGCCTTCCAAAAATTCGAGAGCATTGAGAATCTCAAAATCTGCCTTCTGCGCGCGGCAGTGGCCAACGTTGAATTGCCCAGGGCGCTGGAAGAATTCGGCGCGATTGTGGACGATATCGCCGTTTACAAAACCGTCGCCGAGACGGAAGATCCGGCGGGAGCGGCTTTGACGCTACTGGAAACCGGGGCGGATTGGATCACGTTCACCAGCGCTTCGACGGTGGAACATTTCCACGCGCGATTTGATCTTCCCGGCCTGCTCTCGAAATTTCCATCGACAAAAACGGTTTCCATCGGGCCGGAAACCAGCGAGGCCCTTCGCGCGCTGGGCATCCAACCCACCCTCGAAGCCCGGAAGCACACGGTTGAGGGATTGGTCGAGGCCTTGCTGAGCGCGCGAGTCGGCGTGGGGACGGCGCGACCACTTGGTGTTTCCACAACCTAAATTGTATCGGGGGGAGGCGCGGCCCCCACGCCGTCATGAGTTGTCCCTGCCGACACCGAGCTCCACTTTCGCACTTGGCTTGAATCATCCTATTATCTATTGTCGCGCCCATGCGACCGCTCCGGGTGCTGGCCCTTTACATCGCGGTGGTGTTCATCGGTGGCGCGTTGCTTGCGCCCTGGCTCTATTGGCTGGCGCAGACGTTCGCACACACCTTTCCCAGGATCGCCAACAGCCCGTTTCATCGTTTCGTCAACCGTTCGCTTTTGGGTCTCGCATTGATCGGGATCTGGCCTTTGCTGAAAAGTCTGGGAGTCGATTGCCCGCGCGGGGCGGGCCTCGTGGGACCCGTCGGAAATTGGAAAAGGCTCGCCGGTGGCTTTCTCTTCGGGTTTGTCTCGCTCGCAATCGTCGCCGGGTTTGCGCTTGCCGCGGGCACGCGGCGGGTCAACCCGATGATATCGCCGGCCGTTCTGGGTGAAAAGGTCGCGGGGATTGCGCTGACGGCCGGGGGGGTGGCGGTGCTGGAGGAGATTCTCTTCCGAGGCGCGGTGTTCGGCGCACTGCGGAAGGTGTTCCACTGGGCTTTCGCGCTCGTTTTGAGCAGCATGATCTACGCGATCGTTCATTTCATGGAGCCGGCGAAGCTGATCGGGACTGTAACGTGGCTTTCGGGCCTGGAACTGCTGCCGCGGATGCTGGGCGGGTTCACCAACCTTCACACCATTTTCCCCGGCTTTTTGAATCTCACTTTCGCAGGCATCCTGCTCGGCTGGGCGTATCAACGCACCGGCGACCTGTACTTTTCGATCGGGCTCCACGCCGGTTGGATTTTCTGGCTCAAGTCGTATGGCACGCTGACCGCGGAGGTGCCCGGCGCGATGACGTGGTGGTGGGGAACCTCCAAGCTGATCGATGGCTGGTTCGCGCTGCCCGTGCTGGCGGTGACGCTGCGGCTCTTCCTTCTGATGCCGATCGGCCCGAGGAAGGGGCGCCCGGCATGAATGGCTGCGCCGCGTTTGCCAGCGGGCTGAACGTCGCGCTCGGTCTGGTCTATCCAGAAGCGTGCCAGGTCTGTGGCGAGGAGAGGGCGACACCCGCCGCTGGATTTGTCGGCCCGCGTTGCCGGAGCCAGGTGAAGTTTATCCAGCCGCCGTTCTGCACGCGGTGCGGACTCCCGTTCGAAGGCGAGATGACCACGGCATTCGAATGCGCCAACTGCCGCGGGGAGGACCTGCACTTCTGTTCGGCGCGTTCCGCCGCGGCGGCGCGAGGCCCGGTTTTGGAAGCCATTCACCGTTACAAGTATCAACGGGCGCTCTGGTTCGAACCGTTTCTGGCCGGCCTCCTGATCCGGCGGGCCGAACCGGAGCTGCGTCGGGAGCAATGGGATTGGATTGTGCCCGTCCCGCTGCATCCGGTGAAGCTGCGCGAGCGCGAGTTCAATCAAGCCGAACGGCTGGCACTCCGGCTCGGAGAGGCCGCCGGGATTCCCGTCCATGCGCACCTGTTGAAACGGAGCCTGCCGACGCGGACGCAAACCCTTCTGAGCCGGGCGGAACGCACGGCCAACGTCCGCAATGCGTTTGAATTGCGCACCGCCCGGCGGCTCCGCGGCCGGCGGATCGTGCTGCTGGACGATGTCTTCACCACCGGCGCGACCACCAACGCTTGCGCGAAAGTGTTGCGAAAGGCGGGTGCGGGTGAAGTTTGTGTCTGGACAGTCGCCCGCGGACTCTGAATATTATGCGCAATACGTTTGAAATGAAGAACACCGTGAATGCACCGGCCTCCCTGGTTGCGGGGCTGCTTCGACCCGTCGCCGCAAACCGCCGACACTCTTAGATGGCCACGACTTCATTTACGAAAAAATCGCTTGGCCTGGAGGCGAACGAGCCCGCGGTCACGCCGCCGCCGCCGCCGACGGCGACCACCACGTTCGTCAAAAAGCCCAAACTGGCCTCCCAATCGAAGAAGCGCGAGATTCCCGAGGGGTTGTGGACCAAGTGCCCGAAGTGCAGCACGATGGTATTCGACAAGGAGCTGGACGAAAACCTGAAGGTTTGCACCCGCTGTCAGTATCATTTTCCCATTGGCGCGCGCGAACGCATCCATTCCCTGGTTGAAACGTGCACGTTCGAGGAGTTGGACGCCCAGATGACCAGCGTGGACATCCTCAAGTTTACCGGCGCCGCCTCGTACACTTCCAAACTCGAGAAACACGCGAAATCCACGGGGTTGAAGGACGCGATCATCACCGGGATCTGCAAGATCGGCCCGCATCGTGCCGCGCTTGGCGTGATGGACTTCAAGTTTCTAGGCGGCTCGATGGGCTCGGTCGTTGGGGAGAAGCTGACGCGGTTGATCGAGCGTGCGACGGAAAAGGAGCTGCCTCTCATCATCATCTCCACCAGCGGGGGCGCGCGGATGTATGAAGGCATGTTCAGCCTGATGCAAATGGCGAAAACCTGTGGAGCGCTGGCCTACCACGCCGTGGCAAAGCTGCCCTACATCAGCGTGCTCACGGACCCGACGATGGCCGGGGTCATGGCGAGCTACGCCAGCGTGGGCGATCTGATCGTCGCGGAGCCGGGGGCCATGATCGGTTTTGCCGGGCCGCGCGTGATCAAGGACACGGCCCAGGCGGAGTTG
>JBEKFT010000133.1:0-5337 GCA_050013175.1 Verrucomicrobiota bacterium | reverse complement strand
AAGCCCGGGAATCGCGGCGATGGCATCGGCGAGCGCCGCGGCGGTTTCGTAGGCGTCCGTGAATCCGCCGGCAGGGCCGTCCAGGGCGATCAACTCGAACGGCACCTTCTGAGCAACTGTCATCATGACCTGCTGGAGCCTGGCTTTGGGGCCGAGGCTGACGAGCCAGACTTTGCTGCCGGGCGCGTTTTTGGCCAGATGCGCCGCCTCGTAAAGCGCGTGGCCGGCCCAGGGGTCGAGGACGGCGGGCAGCAGCATCTCGTTCTTCAATGCCGGACCCGCCGGGCCGGTCACCGGCTCCAGCGTTTGCAGGGGGTCCGGCACGATGCTGCCGCAGACGACGATTTGATAGGGGATGCTCATACAGATCAGTTGATTGCCGAATGAAGTCCTCCCGTTCCGGCGCGGAACGCGATGTTCGTGCGATCGGGGTTGCCGGGGACGGGTTGCGAGCAGTTCCAAAGACACGCGCCGCAATGCACGCATTTCTCGCGGTCGAAGGACGGCACGCCGCCTTCGCCGGGCGCGATCGCTTGGCCGCTGCAGAGTTCGATGCAGACTTTCGCGCCGCATTTCTCACACAGCTCCGGTAAAAGAAAAACGACGTGATCGGCATAACCTGAGGGGGCCTGCACCTTGCCGCCGACGAGCAGCGCATCCTGGTGCGACATCAGCAATTGTCCGTCGTAAGGAATCGCGGGCCAGCCACAGCGCCGCATCAGCTCGCCATGCAATGACCTGCCTGCCTGCGAGCATTCCATCTGCAACTGCCGGATTTCCCCTGCCGGGATTCTGCCCTCGTAGTACTCCTCCAACGTGGGAATGCGTTTCCATGGCGGCAGGGGTTGGCTTCTCAACGTCCACCGGCCGTTCGTCAACCCGGCGAGCGCCATGCCGAGCAGGCCGCGGACGACGCCTTTCTGAAAGCCATCACGGGACGCTTCGGCCACGTGAGCTTCCCGTTCGACCCAGCTCGCGCGCCGGCGTTTCACGTAGGTTTCCTCGAGATTTTGCCTCGTGAACGGCTTTTTCGCCCTCATCAATTCAACCACGGCTTCCCCCAGTTGGACGCCGGTGGCCCACGCCTCATCCACGCCGGAACCGGTGAGGACGTTCGTGCTGCCACTGCCCTCGCCGATGCGCGCGTAGCCGTCGCCCACGAGGTGGGGTTCGCCGCGGCGCCCCGACTCGCCCAGTGTCTTGGCGCCCCACGAGCGCAAACTGGCCCCGTTGAGATACCGCCACAGATACGGGTGCAACATCCAATGCTGCAGATACTGGTATGCGGTGCGCACGGGACTGTCGAACCAGGACGGCACAAAAATGCCGAGCGACGCGACACGGTCCGGATGCACGTATAAGAAGCCGAAGATCTCGGGTTCCGGATATCCGAGCGTGTGCAGAACGGTGCCCGTCTCCAGCGGCGTGCCTTCCGGCAAATCCACAACGAACTTCATGCCGACGGCCCAATCCCGGGTGTGATGGCCGTCCGGCATGCCGAAATGGGCGTCGATCTGCCGGCCGACCGGGCCGGTCGGGCCGTCCCCCACGACGGTCAGAGCTGCGCGGACGTCCATGCCGGGTGTGAAACCCTCGGCGGGCCGCCCTTTCCTGTCCACGCCTTGATCGAGCAAACGGACGCCAAGAACCTTGTTCTCCTCGATTAACGCCTCGGACACCGGCGCGCCGGGCCAGAGTTGAACGGTTCCCGAGTTTTGGACCTGGGCGCCGACCCATTGCATAAACTGGCCCAACGAAAGCACCAGGCCGCCGCGTTTGTGCAGGAAGCCGGGCGTCCACGGAAGTTCCAGCGCGTGATTCTTGAACGGGAGCAATCCTTTGAACGCGCGAATGCACGCATCCGCGATGCGCAACGTTGGCGCGCGCCGGCTTGCGCCGAAGGGATCGAGCAGATAAACCACCTTCTCGGACGACACCGGCGCGGCCATGGGAATGCCGGCATTGTCAATCCCAGGGAAGGTGTCGCGCAGGGCTCGCGCGCGAGTCACCACACCCGACACGCCGAAACCGATGTCCTCCGCGCGTTCGTAGCAGAGCACCTGCGGCGGCATGCCGGGGAGAACGGCGCTTTCGACCGCAGGCGAGCCGTCGGCATTGACAAGCTGCCTGGACAGCGTCGCGAGAAAACCCGCCGTTGCAGGACCGAAGCCGACGCAGACGACGTCTGCGTCCATGCTCGGGCGGTCAGTAACCGGGGTTTCTGATACTGGCTGCGGCATTTGCAAATTTGTTTCGGTTCATCGTTCGGTGAAGGCTCTGGGAATCTAACGTCTTCATCAGGGCCAATTCATGAAGGGGTGGGGACGGCCTCGTCCCCCGGTGTCGCTTTGGTTTTGGAAGCTGACTGGCGACGAGCCGTCGCCACCCCGAATGAATTGGCCCTGCGGCTTCATATCGTTTCATCCTCCGCCACCTTTTTGTGTTCACGCCGGATAATCCAATGCCTCGCGGGTCATGACTTTGGTCAATGCCTCGGCGGCGCGGTCCTTGGCGAGGCGGCAACCGGTGAGGCAGCCGTCAAGTTTCGTGCGCAACCGGACGAACGCCTCGAGGCCGTCGAATTGGGGGCACGGGCCGGCCTTGAAGGGATGCGCCTGATCCCCTTCCGCGACATCGCACACCGCGCGCGCGGCGCCGGCGATGCCGGGGATAATGCCTTCGAGTGCGTCCAGTTCCTCCGACTGGTAGCAGGCGTGGCAAGCAGCCTCGTCCCACGCGGGATGCCGGTTGTGGCCGTGGACGGTTTCGGCGCAGATGCGGCCCACCTCGCCTGCGGCTCGGGCGCATTGGACATGGCACAGGTCGGTGAAAAACGCCGCCGTCCCGGCCAGACCGGGGTCTTCGGCGCCTTTGGCTTCCAGTTCCAGGACATCCAGGATGAACTGCCGGGCCGCGAGCAGCCAACAGAGCGCATCGGCCAGCGGGAAAGTCACTCCCTGGCGTGTCTTATGATAGAGTTTCGCGCCGTCGGCGTCGGCCGCCGCCCGCACGTGGAGGAGGGTCCAGAGCCACAATTGCATGGCGGTTCCGAGCGTGCAGGCGCCGGTTCCCGGGCGATCGGACGCGATGCGTTTCAGGTCGGCGATCCATTGCCTGAACTGCGCCAGGAACAGTTCATGGGTCATCGTGACGGAAAGTTGAAGGCGTTGGACCGCCTCGGGACCTTCATAAGTGGCTTCGAGCTGGGCATCCATCCATTTCTGTCCGAGGAACCCGGGACAATCCTCCGTCACACCGTAGCCGCCCATGAGGCTGACGGCTTCGCGCATCATGTTGGCGCCCTGGCCGGTGTTCCATAATTTGCAGGCGGGGCAGAGGACATTGGCGACCGAATCGAGCATCGCGAAGCGCACGAGCGGATCGGACTCCAGTTTCGCGGCGCGGGCGGATTCGCGTTCGCCTGCGGAGCGCGCGTGGAGTTGGATCAATTCGAGGGCATCCTGGTGTTTGCCCGATAATTCCTTGAACGCAGCACGCCCGGTCAATTGTTTTTCCGCGAGCCACTGGTCCTTGTGCTTCTCCAGCGGATCCATTTCGTCGAACAGCCGGGCGGCGGCAAAGCCCAGCGACGCGCCGGCCTCGCCCGCAGCCCAGACGTCCACGAGCCGATGCAATGCGTCCTGCTTCTGCTGCAGGCCCAATTCATACCGCGGCGTGCCGGGACCTCCTTCGCCGCCCCGGAACCGCCGGCGTTGATACAGAATGACCGGCTCGATCGCCGAAAGCAGTTTCGCGGAAGTCATCAGGCCCACGGTCACGCGGGTGCGGCGGAAGACGGTTTCGATGATTTCGCCGTGCGAATAATTCGGGACAATCACGCCGTCCTTGACCGAGTAACCGCCGACGATGCGGCTGGCGGGCACGCGGAGATTGAAAACCGGATCCGTGGTCGAGGAAAGCTGATGGACGAGTTTCTTCGTGGCCGTTCCGCGGTCCCAGGTGCCCGGATCCCCTTCCTCGAGGATCACCATGCAACTGCCCTTGATGCGCTTATCGTCGGAGTCCACGGCGGCGGTGACGACATTGGCGAACGCCATGTTGGTGATGAACCGGCCGCGTTTCTCGACCTGCAGCACGGGTTCCCGTCCGTCCTGCCATTCGGCGACGCGGACCTTGCCGGCGAGCAGGCCCGTTTCGACGCCGACGAAGGGCAGGGGTTCGGTGAGCGCGAAGGCGGCGCGGATTTGCCGGCGGTTTTCCCCCGGTTTGACGGGCGCGGCGCCGGCGAGGTACGTCGCGCGCTGCACGGGGGTGCCGCGCTCGTGGACGGGCGCGAGGCCCAGGTTGCCGGCCAGGCTGCACGTGGCGGCCCCGGCATCCACCCAGGACAATTCAAAAGCGATCAGCGCAAGCACAAAGTTTTTCGGCCCGGCAATGTACCCGCCGTGCTCGGGATCCAGGAACGCCGCGGTGATGCCGCTTTCATCGAAGGCGGGAAGGAGCGAGGCCTTTTCGTCTGTCCAATCGTGGGAATTGCGGGCGCCGCTCGCGACCAGCCGCGCCACAGGCCCGCGCGCCACCCCCCGGGCGGACTGCACGAGCATCTGCAACTCGTATTTGTCCGTAAAGCGCCACAGAATCTGGCGAACGTCATCTCCCGGCAGGGTCTGGAGTGCCAACGGCAATTTTGTTTCAACAAGAGCTTCCATAAAGACTGCCTTTCCAATTTCCGAACGACCCGCCCGCCGCCGGAAGCCATTCCGGCGCGACCCCACTCGGTGTCCCCGTGCGGCCCGGTCTGAGGATTTATGGATTTTCGTGGAGGAGAACGCTAACCATCCTATGTTATTAAAAAGGCCAAGAAAGTGTCAGCCGAACCCGCTGGTTGCAAGGTGGCCCGGCTCGTTTTAATCTCTGCATGTGATTGCGCTCATCGATTACGGTTCCGGGAACCTGCGCAGCGTGCATAAGGCGCTGCTCAAAGTCGGCGCGGAGGTGCGAGTGGCGCGCGAGCCCGGGGACCTGGCCGATGCCGGGGCGGTGGTGCTTCCAGGTGTCGGGGCGTTCGACGACTGCATTCAGGCTTTGGAGAGGCAGAAGCTGCTCGAAGCGTGCAAGCGGTTCATTGACGGCGGAGCCCCGTTTCTTGGAATCTGTGTGGGCTATCAGGCCCTGTTCGAGAAGAGCGAAGAATTCAACAGTCGTGCGGCGGGACTTTCCGTTTTTCAGGGCAAGGTCGTTCGTTTTCACGAAGGCCGCGGACTGAAGATACCGCAGATCGGCTGGAACCAGATCGAGAAGGTCGGGGACGCGTGCCCGCTGTACCGGGGAATCGCAAACGGCAGCTACGTGTACTTCGTCCACAGTTTCTTTCCG
>JBEKFT010000132.1:0-5341 GCA_050013175.1 Verrucomicrobiota bacterium | reverse complement strand
GAGGAGACCGGCGCGGTGTCCTACGCTTACAAAGGCCACCTCACGCGCGGGGTGACCCTCGAGGCATTGCGCGCCTTCCTGACTTCCGTCCTCGTCAAGCCTGCGAAATCGCGCAACTGGCTGGGCTGGCTCCGGTCCTGGAACACGGATCGGGTCAAACCCAGTCCGGTTCATCTGGCCAAATCCAATCCGGCGGATACTACCCCGGACATCGCAAAATGATCGGGTCCCTTCGCAAACTCCTGTTCCATGATTTCTGGCTGAAATTGTTTTCGGTCGCGCTCGCGGTTTTGATCTGGCTGACGGTCTCCTTCGCGCAGAGCGGCGGCGGGCGAAACTTCTTCGCCAATGCGAGCGTCCCCGAGCAGACTTTCGAGAACATTCCCGTCCTGGTGGTTTCCGAGGCCGCAGATGTCCGCAGCTTCAAGGTCAACCCCAGCGACGTCGAGGTGACGGTCCGCGGCGAGGCCAAGTTGCTGCAGGATCTTCAAGCCAGGGACATCCGCGCCCTGGTGGATCTGACCGGGATCGAGTCGGCCCGGAGTTTGCACAAACAAATCGAAGTCACCACGCCCCGCGGCATCACCCTCGTGCAGGTTGTCCCGGAGGAGGTGGATGTGATCATGCCGTCAAGACGCTGACCTAGGCGGGCCCGGTCGCGGGTGAACGAGGCAACAACCCAATGAGTTCTCCCAAAAAAATCTTTGGCACGGACGGCGTTCGCGGCACCGCGAACATCGAGCCCGTGACCGCGGAAACGGCGCTCAAGCTCGGCCGGGCCGCCGGCCACGTTTTCAAGAACCTGGAATCCCGGTCGCGCGGCCATGGCCGGCACCGGATCGTGCTCGGCAAGGACACCCGGCTCTCCGGTTACATGCTCGAAAACGCCATCTCCTCGGGCATCCTTTCCATGGGGGTGGACGTCCTGTTCATCGGCCCGCTGCCCACGCCCGGCGTCGCCTACGTCACCCGCAGCCTGCGCGCCGACGCCGGCATCGTCATCACCGCTTCCCACAACCCCTACGCGGACAACGGCATCAAATTCTTCCACGCGGACGGTTACAAGCTCGACGACAAGATCGAGGACCGCATCGAACATCTCGTGTTCAGCGGCGAGATCGAAACCATCCGCCCGACCGCCGATGCCATTGGCAAGGCGGTGCGCATCGACGATGCGCTGGGCCGCTACATCGAATATGCCAAGGCCTCGTTCCCGCGCGGCCTGACGCTCGAAGGCATGCGCGTCGTGGTCGATTGCGCGCATGGCGCCGCCTACCGGTCCACGCCCAGCGTGCTGCTCGAGTTGGGCGCCGACGTCGTCGTGTACGGCGACCGGCCCGACGGCATGAACATCAACAGGAATTGCGGCTCGATGCACCCGGAGAATCTCTGCCGCAAGGTGGTCGAGCACCACGCACACCTGGGAATCGCCCACGACGGCGATGCCGACCGGGTGTTGCTTTGCGACGAAACGGGGGCGCTGATCGATGGCGACGACATCCTGGCGGTGGCCGGGCTGGACATGCTCGCGCAGGGGACGCTGGCCGGGAAAACCCTCGTCAGCACCGTCATGAGCAATGTTGGCCTCGACGCCGTCATCACCGAGGCCGGAGGCCGCGTCGTCCGCACCGCCGTGGGCGACAAGAACGTCATCGACGAAATGTTGCGCAACGGCCTCAACCTGGGCGGGGAGCAGAGCGGCCACCTGATCTTCCGGGATTACTCCTCGACCGGCGACGGCCTCGTGAGCGCGCTTCAAATCCTGCGCATCATGAAGGAACGCGACAAGCCGCTCTCGCAACTGGCCCGGTGCTGGAGCCGGTTCCCCCAACTGGTCACGAACGTACGCGTCCGGGAGAAGATACCGTTCGAGGATCTGGAGGATCTGGCGCGGCTGGTGGCCGAGGCGGAAACGGCGTTAAAAGCGCAAGGCGGCCGCCTGCTGCTCCGTTACTCCGGCACCGAGCCGAAAGCGCGCCTGCTGCTCGAAGGCCGCGACGCCGCGGTCCTCGAGGCGTGGTCTAAAAAGATCGGCGACGTCATTCAGGCGGAAATCGGGGAGTAGAGCGGAGCGATCTCCTTGCGCTCAACCCGCCCCCGGCCTCCCCGACCGAGGGGCATGAATGAGCCCCGTGCCGTCGACTCCTACGGCAGCAAAAGAATTTCCGGCCGCAATTGGCCCACAAGCTGGTTGGGGAGCTTCGGGTCAATGGAACCCGATACGAAGTTCTCCAGACCGACGTGGCCGTCGCAGAAAATGACGTTGGCTCGCTGAGCATGGCGGAAATGACCGTTGGGATAGTTGAAGAGGCTGGAGTAGTTGGTGTTCACGTCGATATAATACCACTCCTCGATCATCGGATTTGAAGGGGATGCGGGTGCCTGGAAGTCGTTGACCTGCGCCGCATCGGCGAACACCGCGATTTCACTCGGCTGTCTGACGGTGCTGATTTTGATCGGCGGCTGATTGACTGCTGCGGACAGATAGCGGTTGTATCCGTAGCTGAACACCACGTCGTCTGCCTTCATCTTGAATTGCCCCAGGCACTCGTAAAGGGTTGGGCACAGTCGCACGCTGCTCCCGTTGAGGTAGGAATACAGCGCGCCCAGGGATAAATCGAACGGCCTTTGCCCTTCGGGCTTGCTGCCGTCAAGCCAGCCAAACCAGCAGATCTGCCCGAAGTTGGTCGTACCGAAAACATAGCGGAAGCAGCTGCCACCATTCTCGTCCCAGTACATGTTGGCCGCCAAGCCCAGTTGACGCAGGTTGCTGGCACATTGAGTGCGCTGCGCCGAGCCTCTGCTCTTCGCCAACGCCGGCAGGAGCAGAGCCGCCAGAATCCCGATGACCGCGATCGTCACCAGTAATTCGACAAGCGTGAAGGCCGTGTCGGCGGGTGCCGACGGGTTCCCCGACGGGTTCGCCAGCGAGGTCGGGATCCAGCCGTGGCTGGGGGGGGTGTTGCGGCTCCCGGAAAAGCGCTTCCTTTCAACTCTTGCCCTGCGGCCTTGGGCGCTTGTTCTCATGGCCGGCTCGCGGAGACCCGGTAAAACGCCTTGCCCGGCGTTGGGCTGGCGTCCTTCATCAGCAATTGCATTGCGTTGCTGGTCATCACCGACGAGACGCCGGCCCACGATTGGAAATCCCCCGTGCGCTGCAGCGTATAGAGCCAATTACTGCGACTGAGGAATTGCACCTGGAAGACACCGTTGCTCCAGGCTCCTGTGAGGTTCTGAACGGGCGGTGGCGGCACCGTAACGGCGAAATTGTCCACGATGCCGTGGGCGAGGATGGATCCGTCCGAATACCGGTCGCTGTAGCTGCTGACGGAAACCACGCCGACGCGAAAATCAAATCCGGTCGGGACCTGAATAACCTGGGTTTCTCCGTACTGGACACCGCCCAGCGTCAAAATGGTGGTCAGCGTCTCCGGACTGCCGAGGTAGCTCATGTCGATGTGAAACAAATCCCCGGGTGGAAGATCAAGCAGGTTGTTCTCGTTGTAGAGCCAGGAGCTGTTGTTCGTTGCCACCATCACTTGATCAATGGTGGGCTGGTAGATGGAGAACGCCGGAAAAAAGTTGAATTCCACCAGGTTTACCGGTCCATAGACCGCATTCACCCCGCTGCCCCGTGAAAAGTTCGTCTGTGTTGCATTGACCAGATTCAAGAACCCGAGGGAGATCTCAAAGGTGAAAGGTTGTCCAGGCGTCGTCCCGATGCTGTCATCCTGGAGCGTCAAGTCGAAGCTCAATTCAAAATCATCGTCGCGCGAGAGGATCGTGCCGAGCGGATGATAAAAATAGCTGTTTGGCTGGGAGGAATCCCACGTGACCTGCAGGTCCTGATTCAGGGAATCCCATTGAAAGAGATTGGTGTTGCCGAAAATCTGCCAACCGTCCGCGAGCGGGTTGGACGAAAAATCCTCGGTGAAGGTCGCCGCTTCCGAGAGGGAAGCGGCGACCATCGCAGCCAGGAACAAGGGGAGCCAGCGCATGGCGATCAGGTCTTCTCGCACCGCACCCTGGCCACCAAACCCACACCAGCGAGCAGCGCCAGGGATACCACCGACGGCTCCGGCACAACACTGATGGCGTCGATGTAGGCAACGCCACTCAGGTCATCCAGACGCACATAATTGACAGCCGACAACGGGACACTCTGATTGTTTCCGTTGATGGCCCAGGAGAGATCAAAACCGGCCCCGCCGGCCGACCCGGCGTAGAGCGCCCGAATCCCCGCCAGATCTTGGCCTGCGAAATCCGCCGCCGTCAGGGCGGGGTTCACGGGAAGAAAGGGATTGCCACTGGCGTCAGTGGGATACAAACCATCCACCACGGGCGTCAACGTCGGGTTCAACGTGTAGAATGTTACCCCGTCGGTGCTCACGGACACCTGCACGTCGGCGGTGCCGCCGGTAAACAAGGTGCCGTCGGTCGTGCCGGTGCTGAAGTCTTCAGTGAAGCCCGCGTGCCCGAAGACGATGAAGTCCAGGCCGTATGGATTAGAGGGGTCATTTTGGATCGGGGTGTTGAACTGCAGGGTGATGGAACCATTCACGCCCAAACCAACGATGTCGGTGGCCTGATACGGTGGGTTGAAGGGATCGGCGTTTTGATAACCAATGAAGGTGGTCGGCGCGCCGAGCGCCGCGTTGGGATTCGTGTAGGACGGATTGACTCCGGTGCCGGGAGTGTAGGAAACCACCGAGTCCGCAAACTGGGCGTAGGCGTCGGTGGAAACAATGGATGCGAACAAGCCGGCCAACGCCAGCAAACGAATTTCTTTCATACGCTGATCTTTCAATGTTGTCCCACGGATCCGTGGAACGGGTTAACGGTTGAGAGACCAGCGCGGGGAGAAGGCGCTGTAGCGGCAGGCCCTGGCTTGCGCGGCGCAACTTGAAAGTTGCGGCTACAAAAAAACCCTCAGACCCCGGCAAAACGGAGAATGAAGGCATTCGACGAGCCCCGTGCCGCACTCGCGGAACGGGCTGGCCTCATCCTTCTCTTTGACGGAGAAGTTGGCCCCGCACCTGCGGGACCCGACGAGCGCAAACAAACCGGTATCCTGACTTCGGGCCTGACCTCGCTCCCGCCTTCCCGTCCCGCCGATGCGGGATAGTGGCTGATGGGAGTTTGTAGCCCATTACAGTGGCGCAACCGTCCCCGATTCTCACGGGGTTCCCTGACATTTGATTGCTTCGGATGCGAACGAGTGTTCGCACATTTCAAAGAACACTCTCTTCCTAACACCGGCCGGTCCGCATGCCAAGCGAAAAGTTCGCGATGCCGAGGCGGGGGGTGTGAGACAAAATTCCTCACATTGAGTTTTGCGGCA
>JBEKFT010000131.1:0-5351 GCA_050013175.1 Verrucomicrobiota bacterium | reverse complement strand
CTGACGATCCCCGCCGATCGATTTGAGTTTTTGTGGGTTGTGGATTTCCCGCTGCTCAGTTTCGACAAGGAACAGAACCGCTGGTATTCGAGCCATCACCCGTTCACAGCGCCGGTGGCGGAGGATGTTCCGCTGCTCAAAACCGACCCGAAAAAAGTCCGCGGCCAGCACTACGACATCGTGGTGAACGGGATGGAATTGGGTGGCGGCTCGATTCGAATTCATCGTCCGGATGTGCAGAAGACCGTATTCGAAGACGTGCTGCAGATTCCGCCGGACGTGGTAAGGGCGCGATTTGGCTATATGCTGGAAGCATTCAAGTATGGCGCGCCGCCGCACGGCGGCATCGCGCTTGGGTTCGACCGCCTCCTGGCGATTCTCTGCGGCGCCCCGACCATCCGCGATGTGATCGCATTCCCGAAGACGGCCAAGGGCACGGATCTAATGACCGATTCCCCGGGCGCGGTGGAGCCGAAGCAATTGCGCGACCTGCATCTGGAACTGAAGGTGGCGAAGAAGGAGTAGCGCGGGCGTCAGTCCGGCAGATCCAGGGCGCGCCAGAGATACCAGGCGGCCGTGGAGCGGTGGGGCCGCCAGCGTTCGCCGTGCTCAAGCACTTCCTTGGGACTCGGCAACTCTCGACGGCCATAGAGGAGAGCGAACCCTTTGCGCACGCCATAATCGGTTGCGGGCAGGACATCCATCCGGCCGAGCGTGAACATCAGAAACATTTCGACCGTCCACGGACCGACGCCGCGCACGCACGTGAGCCGTTCCAGAATTTCCGCATCGGTCATCCCGGCGGCGGCGCGCGCTCCGGGGACGATGCCCTCCAGGGTTTTTGCGGCGATATCCTTTATGGCGGCCGTTTTCGCGCCTGAAAGGCCGGCGCTGCGCAGCTTTCCGTCGGGCGTGCCAAGCAAGTCACGGGGTGTGGGGAAGCGTTTGCCGGGATAAAGCGCCAGGACGCGGTTCAAAATCGTTTTGGCTGCGGCCCCATTGAGCTGCTGATACGTGACTGCTTCCACGAGCGCCTCGAAAGGCGCTTTACGGGTCGCGGGCTTCAACGTGCAGGGTCCGACCCTGGCAATCAGCCGGCCCAGAATTTTGTCTGCACGGCGCAAATGGAGGACAGCTTCGGGGGTCATGGGTGGAAGCGCAGTTGCGACAATGTCTTCACGGACTCAACGCGATAGATCAGCCACTGGCCCCCCACCTTTTTCAGCATGAAATTGAGTTCCTGCACGAAAAAATCGCGCTGGCCATCCACAGTCGTCCTGGCCGTGAGGTTGGCGATGGCGGTTTGGTTGTAGGGGCCGAGAGTGACGTTGACGTCGAGGAACTCGACGATGATTCCAGAGAACCGGGTTGCCATCAGGGCTGCTTGTTGCAGTTCATCCCGCCCGGTCAGTGTTCGAGGCTCATAGCCGCGCGAATCGAGGCTGATGACGGCGTCCGTGGTGAAGAAATCAATCAGTTTTCCGGCTTTGTAAGTTCGCAGCACCATTCCCTGTTCCGGCTGGAACGAGGCAGTGGCCGCCAGCCTGGCCAAACGCGACCGGATGACCCGCGCCGGGCTGGGAAACAACACTCGCCAGCCCCAGATTCCAAGTCCGATCAAAACCGCGGCGATGAGGAATCGAAGAGACTTTTGCATAACAGGATTCTCCCGACGATGCGGTTTCGGGAAGTCTTGCCTTCTTCGTGGAAGTACTCGGGCATGGAACGGTTGTCGCCGACGACGTAATACCAGCCGGGGGGAAGCGCCTTGGGAGGGCTGTCCCAGTTGCATTCGGTTACATACGGTTCGTTCAGGATTTCGCCATTCACATAAAGACGTCCATTGCGGAACTGGACGGTCTCACCGGGGAGGCCGACGATCCGTTTCATGTACATGACGCTCGTTCCCGCCAGCCGAATGGCAACGACGTCGCCGCGTTTGGGTTCCGACCGGAGATAGGCGAGGCGATAGACAAAATTGATGCCTCCCTCGTGGTAGGTGGGCATCATGCTGGGGCCTTTTACCCGGATGGGAAGCAGCACGCAGGCGCGCAACACGAAGACGGCCGTCACGAGAATGACAATTCGTATCAGGGTCCATCTGGGATTTCGCCCGATGACGATGATGCGGAGCCATCGCGGAAGACGGTAATCTTTCCCGCCAGCTTGCCTTTGATCGACCATTTTATCGTGTCCGGCCCGTTTCACGGCGTCCGGGCGTTCAGACAAGCAAAGATTGAGCCTGTCCTCGGACACCGAAGCGGCTGAAGGCCGCGCGCCGCGGGCAGTGTCCGGATTCGCCCGGCGGCGTCCCTCAGGCGCCTTCGGCATCCTCGGGGTCGTCGAGGTCGAAGGTTTCGCTGAAATCCTTGCTGCTCTTCTCGAGAATCTGTTTGATTTGCGGCGACGTCCATTTTTTCTGCTTTTCCTTCTTCACGTGGAGGCAGTAATGGCCGGTGGAATCCGATTCCAGAATTTTCTGTTCCACCAGGCGGGCCAGCACCGGGGCCGCCCACTCGGGGTCTTCGCGGAACCTCCATTTCCCGCTGGCGCGCCGCGCGATATCCCGTCCGTAAACAAACTGGCCGGGCCAGGATTTCAAATAGTTGCAGATGTCCCGCTCGTCGGCGTTCATTCGGTCCGGGCGGGGAGGTTTATAGACGGGCGGAGATGAACTGGCCGAGCTTGACGGAATCGGCGTTGAAGAGGCGGATGCCTTCCGCCGTCTTCTCGGTTGCCATCGCATTTTCGTTGAGCAGCCAGCGGAATCGCTTCTCGTCGAGGACGAGGCGATCGGCTTTCACGCCGGTGGCGACGAGTTTGCGTTCGACCGGCTCGGTGCTGCCCTGCAATTCGCCCAGTAATTGCGGGCTGATTGTCAGGAGATCGCAGCCGGCCAGTTCGAGAATCTCTCCCTTGTTGCGGAAGCTGGCGCCCATCACCTCCGTGGCGTGGCCGAATGTTTTGTAATAATGATAAATTTCCCGCACGGATTGGACGCCGGGGTCCTCGGCGGGCGCAAAGTCCCTTTTCTCCTTCGCTTTGTACCAATCCAGGATCCGGCCGACAAAGGGTGAAATCAGTTTGGCCTTGGCCTCGGCGCAGGCGACGGCCTGCTCGAGTGAAAACAGCAGGGTCATGTTACAGTTGATCCCCTCCTTTTGCAGCGCCTCGGCGGCGCGGATTCCTTCCCATGTCGAGGCAATTTTGATGAGGATGCGTTCCCGGGGTATGCCCGCTTCCTTGTAAAGAGAAATAAACCGGTGCGCCTTGTCGATCAAAGCCGCGGTATCGAACGAGAAGTTCGCGTCCGTCTCCGTCGATACCCTGCCTGGGACAATCTTCAGGATCTCAATCCCGAACAGGACCAGGAGGTGATCGGAGATCTGATTGAGCAGCGCCGCGCCCGTGGCGCCGGACCGGCGGCCGGCGTCGATGGCCTTCTCGAGCACGTTTTTGTACTGCGGAATCTGTGCGGCTTTGAGGATCAGGGACGGGTTGGTCGTCGCGTCCTGGGGCGCGTATTGTTTCAAGGTTTCGAAATCGCCCGAATCGGCGACAACCTTGGTGAATTGTTTGAGCTGATCCAGTTGGTTCAGCTTTTGTTTTGCGCGGGTGGCATCGAGTTCTACAATTGCGCTCATAAACGATCGGATGAATTCCTTTATACCATGCCGCCAAGACGGCATCTCGGCAATAAATATTCCGGATCGAGCGGTTCCCGGCAGGGCCAATTCATGAGGGGGCGGGGACGGCTCGTCCCCAGTGAGATTGTAAAAACTCCAGGGGGACTGGCGACGAGCCGTCGCCACCCCGACACCGCCCCCTCATGAATTGGCCCTGGGTTCCCGGGGGCGTCCGCGCCGGCGGGTCAGCGCGCCGGGAGTGAATCCGGGACCCGGATGGCATCCCCGGGCTTGAGGTTCCGGATGTCGATCCCCGGATTGGCGGCCTGGATCGCATCGAGCGACACTCCGTACGTCGTGGCCACCGTGGCTGCGGTTTGTCCTGCGCCAAGCACGTAAGGGTGTGTGCGCACCGGCGGGCTCGGGGCCTGGGAGTTTGCAGACGCGGGCGACTGGTCCTCCGATCCATCCTGGCCCAGCGCCTGGGCGTTGGCTTTCGCCTGATCCAGTTCGGCCTGCTTCAACTGAACGGCCATCTGTTCGGGCGGCAGATTGGTGTTTGCCCGGATCGCCGCCTGTTGCTGTGCCATGGCGAGGTTGATCTGGTAAAGTGCCTGGACCGCGTCGGGATCTCCCGCTTGCTGCGCGGCCGCGAATGCGTCGCGATAAGCCGGATCCTGCAGCAGCGTGAACTCGGCATAGCGGTCGGGGCCGAGCGCGAGCTTGATGGCGTTGTCCCGCTGCTGCTGCAGCGCGTTGCGTTGCGCCACGGTGTTGGAGTCGTTGCCCGATCCCAGGAGCTGAAGCTGTTGATCGATCGAATCCGTCGCGCGGAAAATGGAACGGAATTCATCGGGGGAGGCGTCGAAGTACTTTAACTGCCCGAGCTGGCCGCGCAGCCTGCTGGCGTCCTGGGAATACCGCAGCAGATATTCCTCCAGTTGCTGCGGGCTGAGTGTTCGCGCCAGTTCATCCCGTGTCTGCTGGCGAAGTTTTGCCAGTTCGGCCGGATCGGGGGGCTTGCCTGCCAGGCTTTGCGCTTGGAGGTAAGCCTGCAATCGTTCCTGGGCGCGAACGCTGATGTCCTGGACCGCTTGTTTTGTTTCAGCGGGCAACACGCCCAAAACCGGGCCGTCGAGAGTCACGGGCGGCCGCGATGGCCGCTGCAGGCTTGCCAGGTCGCCCGACTCCCAGCTTGGCCCGAGCAGCCGCGTCAGCAACGCGCGCCGCTCCGCGTCGATCAAACGCGTCCGCTCTGCCGCCGCCCGGACGAGCGTCGGATTGGGGTCGCTTCGCCACCATTGTTGCTCGGGAGTCACCACGTCGGTGGCCAGCTTCCGCGCATACAAGGCGTTCACATCCGCAATAATGATGTCGCGAATGGTTTGCTCCGGGCAGCCGATGGCGCGCAGGTTGGCGATGTAAGTGGGATAGTCGGCGGACTCGACCTGCGACCAGGAAAAGTATTGGCGCCGGACGAGGACGTTGGTCTTCGCGGAGCCCGTCCAGTCCAGCGGGCCGGCAGCGGTTTGCGCCGGGGCCGGGTGGCGGGCGAAGAGAAGCCACGCTGCTACGAAGGCAAGATTGACCCCCAACGAAAGAAAAAGCAGGATGTGCCGCTGCATAGGTTTCTTTCTCCCATCGGTGCCATAGTGAATGCGAAAAAGCAATGGGCAAAATCAATAAAAGGGGGGCGGCCTCGTCCCCAGTTAGTCCAACAGGAAA
>JBEKFT010000130.1:0-5362 GCA_050013175.1 Verrucomicrobiota bacterium | reverse complement strand
ATTCCCTGCGAGCCATGACCAATGCCCCGGTCCGCTGGCATCTGCTCACTCTTTCCTTCGATCCCGAATTCGACACGCCGCCGGTGCTCGAGGCCTATGCGGAGAATCATCATTACGATCCCGCCCGCTGGACCTTTGCCACCGGTGACCTGATGGACATCACGGCCATCGGCGAACAGTTCGGCCTCACTTTCTGGCACGATCAAACCGGCAGCCTCAACCACAATTTGCGCGCGGTGGTGATCGACGCCTCCGGCCGCGTCCAAAAGATCCTCACCGGCAACCAATGGATACCCGGGGAACTGGTGGCGGAGATGGTGAAGGCGGCGGCGAAGTGATGGGCCGGCCCGAAGCCTCACGCCAGATCCACGGGATCGACGTCCACCGTCAGCGTCACGTCCTCGGGCAACGCCAGCGAGTGGATTATTTTCCCAAGCTCCCTGCTGAGCGCGCTCATGTGCTGCGTGCGGAGCATGATCTGGTGGCGATAGAACGTCTCCGCCCGCAGCAGCGGCGCGGGCGCCGGCCCGGCGAGAATCAAATCCTTGAACGGGCCTGATGCCGCCCGGCCGCCCGGCCCGCCTTGCGGCGGCAGCCCCAGGCCCTTTTCCAGCTCGCGCTTCAAATGGTCCGCCGAGAACCGCACCTTGTCCTCGTTGCGCCCCTTGAGCGTGAGCAGGGCGACGCGGCCGAAGGGCGGGTAGTTCAATTGCCTCCGGAATTCGAGTTCCTGTTCGTAAAAGCCCGCGAAATCATGCCGGCGCGCGTGTTGAATCGCCGGATGAAACGGCGTGAAGGCCTGCACAAAGACTTCGCCTTCGATGTCGCCGCGCCCCGCGCGCCCGGCCACCTGCGTGAGCAGTTGAAACGTGCGTTCGGCCGCGCGGAAGTCCGGTTGATGGAGCGCCAGGTCGGCGTAGATGATGCCGACGAGGGTGACGTTTGGAAAATGGAGTCCCTTGGCGATCATCTGGGTGCCGACGAGAATGTCGATTTTTCCCGCGCGGAAATCACCCAGGATGCGGCGGTAATCCTCCTTCCGCTTCAGGGCGTCGGAATCCATGCGCACGACGCGCGCATGGGGGAAGAGTCTTGCGAGGGTTTCCTCCACTTTCTGCGTGCCCAGGCCGGCGTAGCGGATCTGCGGATTCCGGCACTTCTGGTTCGGGCAGGCGGTCGGAACCGGCTCGGAATGGCCGCAAACATGGCATTGGAGTTTTTGTTCCTGGCGGTGGTAGGTGAGCGCGACGCTGCAGTCGGGGCATTGGGCGACGAAACCGCAGAGGGGGCATTGGAGCGAGCTGGAATAGCCGCGCCGGTTCAGGAAGAGAATGGTTTGCTCGCCGCGTTCGAGCCGCTGCGTGATGGCTTCCTTGAGCTGGGGCGAGAAGATCGGAATGGCCCGGCCTTTGCGCATGGCCTGCCGCAGGTCGATGACCCGCACGTGCGGCATTTTCTGGTTGTCCACGCGCTCGGGCAGTTCGAGCAGGGTGTACTTGCCGTTCCGGCAGTTGAAATAACTCTCGAGCGAAGGCGTGGCCGAACCGAGCACGACGGGCGCGCCCTCCATGCGGCCGCGCATGATGGCGACGTCGCGCGCGTGGTAGCGGGGGGCTTCCTCCTGCTTGTAAGTGTGCTCGTGCTCCTCGTCCACGATGATGAGGCCGAGGGAATCCACCGGCGCGAAGATTGCCGAGCGGGCGCCAATGGCGATCCGCGCGCGTCCCTGCCGGATTTTGTGCCATTCGTCATGGCGTTCGCCGGCGGACAGATGGCTGTGCAACACGGCCACGAGGGTCTGCAGCGGGCCGGTGCTGAACCGCGCCTTGAATCGCTCCACGGTTTGCGGGGTGAGGGCAATCTCCGGCACGAGCACGATGGCGCCCTTGCCCCGCTCCAGCGCGTGGGCGATGGCCTGCAAATAAACTTCCGTCTTGCCGCTGCCGGTGACACCGTGCAGCAGAAAGGCGGTTGGATGCAGGGAGCGGGCCGGGCCGGGATTTGCGCGCCGCGCCACTCCTGCATTCCGGGTTCCGGATGCCTCAAACGTTTCATCCGTCGCCGCGTTGATGTTCTCGAGGGCGGCAGCCTGCGCGGGGTTTAATGGCAGCGGTTGCGTTGGCAGGATCTGTTCGAGCGCATACGGATCGCGCTCCGAAATCTGCGGAGCGATGGCGACCAACCCCTTCTCTTCCAGCCGCCGGACTGTTGCCGTCGTGGTTCCCGCCAGTTCGAGGAGTTCCTGCAGCGGCACTTCGCGCCGCTCCTCAATGATGTTCCAGAGTTCGCGCTGGCACTTCGGCAGTTTCGGCAGTTCCCCGCTGAAGGGCAGCGCGCGGACGTGGAGGCGTTCGCGCCATCCGGCCTGTTCCCTGCGGACGACCTCCGGCAGAACGCTCTTCAGCGCGATCTCCGGGGCGCAGCAGTAGTATTGGGCGATCCAGCGCGCCAGTTTCAGGACGCCGGGGATGACCGGCGCCTGGGCGCCGATGACTTTGATGACGGACTTCAGTTTTGCGCGCGCCGACTCCTCCGCCAGCGCCGTCACGCAGCCGAGCACCTTGCGCACCCCGAACGGCACCTGCACCCGGCTGCCGACGTCGATGCGGCCCGTCAACTCGGGGGGAATCAGGTAATCGAACTCCTTTCGAAGCGCGAGTTCCAGTGTGACGCGGGCGATCATTGCGGGTGGAAGGTTGAGCGTTGAGGGTTGGGTGTCAAGCGCGGTGGCGCGGTGGGAGTGTTCTGATCTGAAAGACTGGTTGTGATACGCAAATTGCGCGAGTGCGCGCGAATTTCTCTGGTATCCCGGCTGAAGTTCGATTCTTTTCGACCTGCGCCGATCGATCCGTTAAGAGAAAGGCCGTGACACGTCGTTGGATTCTGCTTTCGATCTTCATCCTCGTTGTGGGGGCGGCGTTGTATTTCTGGCGGGAAGAGAGGCTTGAAAAGAAATTTCTTCCCCAAATCGCCGCCGCGGCGCGGCGGTATGGTGTCGATCCGCTCCTCGTCAGGGCGGTGGTGTGGCGGGAGAGCGGATTTCATCCGGCGGCGCGCGGAACCAGGGGGGAAATCGGCCTGATGCAGATTCAGGAGAACTCGGCCCGGGAGTGGGCGGATGCGGAGCACATCCAGTCCTTCGCGCACGAGCATTGTTTTGACCCAGGCACCAATGTGCTGGCAGGCACCTTCTACCTCGGCAGGCTGCTGCGGCGTTATGGAGGCGCGGATGACGCGGTTCCCTATGCCCTGGCGGATTACAATGCCGGGCGGAGCAATGTGTTGAAGTGGAAGAGCGCGGGCGCGGCCACCAACAGCGCCGTGTTCCTGAAGCAAATCGGTTTTGCGACGACGAGGAGCTACGTCAAATCCGTGATGCGGCGGTATGCCTTTTATCGCTTTCTTTTCCGGACGGGCTGGCAGGGCGCAGCGTGCCCGGCGTGCGCGTCCTGGGCGGAAGAGCGCCGATGAACCGGCCCCGGCCGGATCCCGGCGGCATCCGCGCCGCAGGGTGGATCAATCATGCGAGATTTCGCGGAGCGTCTGTTCCAGCTCTTTTCGCAGGGCCTCGCGGTCGGCATCCGAGGCGTCGCTCGGGACATGGATGGGTTTGCCCACAAAAACATCGCACCGTGCAAACGGCAGCGGCACCTGGAAACGGTCCCAGCTTTTCGCGCGCAGTTTCCGATCCAGGAAATAAGAGACCGGCACGATGGCGAGTCCGGTGAGTTGCGCCGTGGAGATCACCCCATCCTGCACCTGGTAGCCGGGGCCGCGCGGTCCGTCAGGCGTGATCGCCAGGTCGTAGCCGGCTTCGGCCAGGGAGACCATTTCGCGGAGCGCCTGCGGTCCGCGGCGGCTGGAGGAGCCGCGGACCGGCTGGACGTTGAAGAGTTCGAGGACGCGGGTCAGCAGGCTGCCATCCCGGCTCGCGCTGACCATGGCTGCCAGCTTTCGTTCCGGGGCCCGACGCAGCACGTATCGGCGGTACATCATCAGGGACAGCGCCAGCCGGTTGTGCCAGATCGCGAAAATGACCCGTTCGCGAGGCGCATCGGCAAAGAGGCCGGAGGCGTCGTTCAATCGGTATCGCAGGGTGCCGGCGACGCAGCGCACCAGTCCGTAAATCAGCAGGGCCGCGACGCGTTGACGCCACCGGGGTCTGTGCGGGATGATCACACCGGATGCGGATCTTTTCGGCGTGTTCGCAGGGGTCTCCGGCGCTGAACTCACTCCGGGCATCATGTCCCCTTTTTCAAGCAGGCGCGGACGAGCTCTTCCACGGTGGCTTGAGGACCCAGCGCAGCCTGTGCCTGGCGGATGGAATCCTGCGCCTCGATTTGTTTGAAGCCGAGCGCGAGCAATGCGAGGACGGCGTCGTTAAGCCGCTGTTCGTCCGGGGAAAGGCCGCGTCTGGCGCTGGCGGCTTCCCAGGCGCCGGCCATGCCGATTTTGTCCTTCAACTCCACCACGATGCGTTCCGCCGTCTTCTTGCCGACCCCGGAAACTTGTGAGATCGCTTTGACGTCGCCGCTTGCCACCGCGCCGCGAAAGGCGGTGACGCTGATGCCGCTGAGGATATTCAGGGCGATTTTCGGTCCGATGCCGCTGACGTTATTGACCAGCAGCCGGAACAGATCGCGCTCGTCGGACGTCATGAACCCGTAGAGCGTCTGCGCGTCCTCGCGCACGATCAACTGGGTCAGCAATTTCACCGGCTGTCCGGGCTGCGGCAATTTGGCGTGGGAAGAAAGGGGAATGAGGGCTTCGTAACCGACTCCGTTCACATCCACGACGACATGGGTGGGAAGCGCCTCGACAAGCCTGCCGTGAAGGAATGTGATCATGGGATCGTTAACTCGTTAAAACGCTAAATCGTTGAACCGATGAACCGTTAAATCGCTAACTCTGTAACTCTAAAACTCTAAAACTCGTTCAGATCCGTTTGCGGGGTTCGAGGGTGTAACGCCCGCTTTCCTGCGCGTGCGCCAGAGCCAGCGCCAGGGCGTCCGCCGCGTCCGGTGCGGGCAGGGACGGCAGATGCAACATCCGCTGCACCATCCTGGCCACGGCGAACTTTTGCGCCGCGCCATAACCGACGATGGCCTGTTTGACCTTGCGCGGCGCGAGTTCGTAGATTTCCAGGCCCGCTTCCGCGATGACGGCCAGGGCGGCGCCGCGCGCTTCTCCCATGACGATTGCGGTCTGGAGGTTTTGGGCGTAGAAAATGCCTTCCACGACGCACACCGTCGGCTGGTGCCGCATCAGGACCTCGCGAAGGGTCTGGACAATTTTCACCAGGCAACGCGAGTGTGCCCAGGCCGACGGACAGGAAACGGTGCCATGCACGAGTGTTTGTGGA
>JBEKFT010000129.1:0-5429 GCA_050013175.1 Verrucomicrobiota bacterium | reverse complement strand
GTCAGCCGGCCGGTTTCCAAACCGCCGGATCCACACGGCAGCGGAGTGGACAAACCGGAAAAGTAACGCCATTGTGAAGCAGGTTCCGTATGAGCGATGAAGCCATGAGCAATTTTACGCCCCGAGCCCAGCAAGTGCTCGCCCTGGCGCGCAAGGAAGCCGATCGGTTCAACCACAATTTCGTCGGAACCGAGCACCTGTTGCTCGGCCTGATCAAGCTGGGCCAGGGCGTCGCCGTCAACGTGCTCCAGAAAATGGGCCTCGACCTCGAAACCGTCCGCATGGAAGTCGAGAAACAGGTGGGGACCGGACCCGACCAGAAGATGATCGGCAACATTCCCTACACGCCGCGCGTGAAGAAAGTGCTCGCACTGGCGGCCAAGGAAGCCAAGGCCCTCAACCATACGTACGTCGGCACCGAACACATCCTGCTCGGCCTGCTCCGCGAGGGCGACGGGGTGGCGGCGCGCGTTTTGAAAAACCTCGACGTGGATATCGAGCAAACCCGCCAGGAGATTCTGAAGGAACTGGATCCGAATTTCGCCGCGCAGGAGGAGGCCGGCGGCGGCGGCGGTGAAGCGCCGGAAAAGCCGGTCGGCGAAAAAAAGGGGGAGGTCAAGACCCCCGCCCTGAAGGCGTTCGGCCGCGACCTCACCGAGATCGCGCGCAAAGGTGAAATGGATCCGGTCATCGGCCGCAAGAATGAGATCGAGCGGGTCATCCAGATTCTCTGCCGCCGCACCAAGAATAATCCCGTGCTGCTTGGCGAGGCGGGCGTGGGCAAGACCGCCATCGTCGAAGGCCTGGCGCAGGAGATCGCCGCCGGCAATGTCCCCGAACTGCTGCGCGACAAGCGCGTCATCACGCTCGACCTGGCGTTGATGGTTGCGGGCACGAAGTATCGAGGACAATTTGAAGAGCGGATCAAGGCCGTCATGGACGAGATCCGCCGTTCGAAAAACATCATTCTGTTCATCGACGAGCTGCACACCATCGTGGGAGCCGGCTCGGCGGAGGGCACCATGGACGCCTCGAACATCATCAAACCCGCCCTCAGCCGCGGCGAACTGCAGTGCATCGGCGCCACGACGCTCAACGAGTACCGCAAGTATATCGAGAAAGACGCTGCGCTGGAACGGCGGTTCCAGTCGGTGAAGGTCGAGGCTCCGTCCGTGGAGGAAGCGATCCTGATCCTCAAGGGCCTCCGCCCCAAATACGAGGACCATCACAAGGCGGAGTTCAGCGACAAGGCCATCGAGGCTTCGGTGAAGCTCTCGGATCGTTACATCACCGACCGGTATCTGCCCGACAAAGCCATCGACCTCATGGATGAGGCCGGCTCGCGCGCGCGCATTGGCACGATGACGCGGCCGCCCGAGGTGAAGGAACTCGAAGGCGAAATCGAGGACATCAAGACCAAGAAAGAGCGCGCGATCAAAAACCAGGATTTCGAAGGGGCCGCGGCCATGCGCGACAAGGAGAAGACCACAAAGGAGAAGCTGGAGAATCTCCTGAAGGAATGGCGCACCAGCCGCGAGGAGAAGCGCGTTAAGGTGGATGAGGAAGACATTTTGCACGTCGTCTCCAAGTGGACCGGCATTCCGCTGCAACGGATGGAACAGGGGGAAATGCAGCGCCTGCTCAAGGTCGAGGAGGAAATGACCAAAGTCGTCATCGGCCAGCGCGAAGCGGTCGCCGCCATCGGCAAAGCCTTGCGCCGGTCCCGCGCGGACTTGAAAGATCCGCGCCGGCCGATCGGCACCTTTGCGCTGCTCGGTCCGACCGGCGTCGGCAAGACGCTCCTGGCCAAAACGCTCGCCGAACAGATGTTTGGCGATTCCAAAGCCCTCATCCAGCTCGACATGAGCGAGTACATGGAGAAGTTCAACGTGTCGCGCCTCATCGGATCGCCGCCGGGCTACGTCGGTTACGAGGAAGGCGGCCAGCTCACCGAACAAGTGCGGCGCAAACCCTATTCCGTCGTTCTGTTCGACGAGGTCGAAAAGGCGCATCCGGACGTCTGGAACATGCTCCTGCAGATCCTCGAGGAAGGAAAGCTGACGGACAACGTCGGGCGCGTGGTGAACTTCCGCAATACCATCATCCTGATGACGTCCAACGTCGGCTCGGACACGATCAAGCGCCAGAGCACGCTTGGTTTCTCGCCGATCACGGACGAGAACAGCTACGAAAAGATGCGCGAAAAGATTCTGGAAGAGGCCAAGAAGACTTTCCGCCCCGAGTTTCTGAACCGTCTCGATGACGTGATCGTCTTCCGCTCGCTGACCAAGCCCGATCTGGTCGAAATCCTCGACCTGGAAGTGCGCAAGGTCATGCAACGGCTCAAAAACCGGAACATCCTCCTGCAGTTGGACGAAAAAGCGAAGGATTTCCTGGTGGAAAAAGGCTATGACCCGCAATACGGGGCGCGTCCCATGCGGCGCTCGGTGGAGCGGTTCCTCGAAGACCCGTTGGCCGAGGAAATCCTGCGCGGCGCGATGCACGAAGGCGAGTCGATTCGGGTCTCCGTGGACAAGGATCGCCTCATCTTTACGCAGAATGCCGCCGCCGAAGGCGCCCTCTCAAGCTGAGGGGTGGGGCGGGTCGTCCCCAGTAAGCTTGAAGGAAACTCAAAGGATGCGTGGAAACGAGCCGTCCCCACCCCCGCCGCAAATTTGGTTGAACAAACCAGCCCCGGGGTGGTCTGACTATAGTCCACTGAACTCCAATAACACTTATGAGAAGAATATCATTCATGTTCGCCCTGGCTGCGCTGCTGGTGACGGTGCTCGCAACGACCGCTGTCGCGGCCAGCAAAGAAGTCACGATCACCGGTGAGGGAATGTGCGCCAAGTGCGCATTGCACGAAACCGACAAGTGCCAGACCGTCATCCAAACCCAGGAGGATGGCAAGACGGTGACGTATTACCTGGCCCACAATAAAGTGAGCAAAGAGTTCCACGAAAACGTGTGCAAGGAGTCCCACAAGGTGACGGCGACCGGCACGCTCAAGGAAGAGAACGGCAAGAAAGTGCTCACCGCGTCGAAGATCGAGCTGGCCAAGTAACGCGCGTCTATCGCCGGCGTTCCGCAGTCTGTCAAGGACTCCGGCCGGCGGCCTGAGGCGCCGGCACCCGCTTTCTCCGTTGGTGCCGGCTCACGATGATCTTCGTGACGACAAATGAAAGCGCCGCCACCGGCGCGCCGCACAGGAGCGACCCCAGCAACAGCGGCTTCCCCACCGTAAGAAATTTCGTCCAGTCCCTCCACTCCGCCGGCCTCAGGGCCGATCTCGACCAGTGCACCGGCCAGTGGTGAGGATCGCTGATCAGCCAGAAACCAAGGTCATATTCCCACCGATAAACCACGGGCATGAACGGGAGCAGCAGGTCGTGCATGGTGCCCGCGAGCACCGCCGCGATAATGTTGCTCCGGGTCAGCCACGCCAGGAGGATGGCGCCCAGCGTTTTCAACCCAAAGAGCGGGGTGAAGCCGAGGAAGATTCCGATCGCCACGCCGCCCGCGATGGCCTCGGGTGTGTCGCGAATGGCCAGCAATCTCAGAGAATGCTCCTGAAACCAGCGTTGCAGGTTCATGTGTTCAACTTCTCGCCCAGTTTCCGATTGAACGCCACCACGTCATCATAATGGACGCCGTTGCCGCCGAAAATGTCCAATGCCGAACCGATGGTCAGGTCAACCCGCCCCCGGCCCAGCCGGGTCACCGTTTCCAGGTCGCCCAGCGAATTGGCGCCGCCGGCGTAGGTCGTGGGGATCGGGGACCATTGCCCCAGCCTGGCAACCAGTTCGGAGTCGATCCCCCTGCAGAGCCCTTCCACCTCCACCGCGTGAACCAGGAATTCCCCGCACGCCGCGGCCAGCGTTTCCAACGTCGCCTGACTGATCTCCATGTCGGTGAATTTTTCCCACCGGTCCGTCACGACAATGTATTCCTCCCCTCGCCGGCGGCAGCTTAAATCCAGAACAATCCTCCCCCTGCCAATCGCCGCCACCAGTGACTTCAGACGATTCCAATCCAGGCGCCCCTCGCGAAACACCCAGGAAGTAACAATGACATGCGACGCTCCGGCTTCGAGCCAGGCGGGAGCATTGTCCGGATTGATGCCGCCGCCAATGTGCAGTCCGCCCGGATAGGCCTTCAAGGCGGCGCGCGCCTGCGCCTCATTCCCGGGGCCGAGCATGATCACGTGGCCGCCCGCAAGACCGTCGCGCCTGTAAAGCTCTGCATACCAGGCTGCGCTGCGCTCGGAAACGAAATTCGTTCGCAATGCCCCGCCGCCGGCGCCGAGCGTGCCACCCACGATTTGCTTGACCTTGCCCTCGTGTAAGTCAATGCAAGGACGAAACATGCCTGCAAGGCTACGGTTCAAAACGCCGTGTTCCAAGTGCGAATTTCTTCCCAGCCGGGAAAATAATGAAATAAGATAAAAATATTAAATAGCATGTATGAAATTAGCTTACATTAATATTGTTCTGGACAAGAAATGTTCCGGGTGTTATAAAAAGTGCGATTTCGGATTTGGCCAGGGTGTGATGGTGGGGGACGGTGGGTGACGTGGTGGTGGGTCAGTCAGTGCAAAACCATAGTTCTCAGAAGGTATTATGACAATCAGAAGCGTTCTTCTTTTCACGGCGGCAACCTTGTTTTCTTGTTCCATCAGCAAGGCCAACATCATCAGCCTGTCTTACCAGGACGACGGCGACGGTGCCATTGTTTGTCCCAACGGCTGGAATGGCGACACCAGTGCTCTGGACATTTACGGCAGGGAATGTATGAGCGGACCCGCGCATGTCTTGGGAACCATCACCACGGACACCGAGGCGGATCCAACCCTCACCCTCGCGAGCGGCGTGGACAATGACACCGGCTTCGCTTGGACCGGTTACCAGGTGAACGTGGTCATGAGTAACCCGTTTACAATCGTTAGCGGTTCTCCAAGCGTCTCATCGCCGAGCAGCGATTGGAATGTCTCCAGCACTGTGGAGCCCACGCTTCAAGGCAGCGGCCTTTACAGCGGCAAGTACGAAGGAACGATCAACTTGTCAGACGGAACGCCGCTTGCCGTCGGCGACGAGCTGGATTTCAGCTACGCGATCCATTTTTCAGGCAGCACATCGTACTCCTTCACCCAGGAGATGATCCCCACGCTCGTTCCGGAGCCGAGCACACTCAGTCTTGTGTTGGGAGGCCTCCTGCTCGGGAAACTCGGCGTCATCCGTCGGCGATAGAGCCGCTCCTGATCCGGATTCTTCCGCTCTCGACAGCCACCCCTGCGGGTGGCGTCTCTTTTATCGAAGCCAGCCAGAGGAAATACCAGTGCCGGGGTTTGTGCGGTTTGGGCGGGGCGTATGTCTTCTCTTCCTCCGTGGCCATCGATGCGGGCTCCATCTCCAACACCCGGCCCTCGG
>JBEKFT010000128.1:0-5659 GCA_050013175.1 Verrucomicrobiota bacterium | reverse complement strand
TTCATCGATTTTCTGCTCCTCGATTTGAACGAAGCGCTGTCCGACCGGCTTGATGTAGCCCACGCGCGGGAAATATTGCTGCAACGCGGCGATCAACCCGAGCGACACGGTGGTCTTGCCGTCGTTCTGCCGTGTGGCGGCGATGAAGACGCGTGGGGTGGTGGTGTTCATGGAAGGCAAAAGGCAGAATGAAGAATGCAGAAAAAACTGCCGGGCGGATCCGTTCGCCTGCATTCTGCACTCTTCATTCCGCCTTCTTCATTTTTTCTATTCGCCCGGCAGCTTCTGGCCGGCGCCCGGGTAGAGCTTGTTGTACTCGATGGCCTGTACGCCGATGATTGCCGCCACGCCGAGAATGTCGTGCGCGTTTGAGCCGCGCGACACGTCAGCCGCCGGACGATCCAGTCCGAGCAGGATTTGGCCGTAGGCGCTTGCACGGGCGATATGGAGTATCAATTTGCTCGAGATGTTGCCCGAATTCAGGTCCGGGAAGATCAAGACGTTGGCATGGCCTCCGACCTTGCTCTCCGGCAGCTTGCGCGCCGCGATTTCCGGCACGAGCGCCGCATCCGCCTGGAGCTCGCCGTCAAAATCCGCCTCCAATCCGGCCGCCTCCGCCTTTTTCTGGGCGAGGGCCGAGGCGGCCTGGACGCGGCCGACCGTTGGATGCATGGCGCTTCCCTTGGTGGAGAAGGAGAGCAGGGCGACGCGCGGACGGACCCCGAGCAGTTGGCGCGCGAGCAGCGCCGTCGATACCGCGATGTCGGCAAGCTGATCCACATTCGGCTCGGGAATCACGCCGCAGTCTGCCATGAACAGAACCCCCTGTTCGCCGAACTTGGAATCCTCCACTTCCATGACCATGCAGCTCGAAGCGGTGGTGGCTTGCGGCGCCACCTTCACGATTTGAAACAACGGGCGCAGCACGCTGCCGGTGGTGTGGCTCGTCCCCGATACCAGGCCGTCGGCCTGGTGCATCGCGAGCATCATCGCGCCGAAATAATTCGGTTGCAGGATCGCCTCGCGCGCTTCCGGGACCTGCAATCCTTTGTAGCGCCGGAGGATGGCGAACCGGCGCCCGAAATTATCCAGGTCCTCGCTTTCGACCGGGTTGACGATGGCGATGCCTTCAAGGGAAACACCCAGATCTTCCGCAATCTTTCTGATCCTGCCCGGGTCTCCCAGCACGATCGGCGCTCCGAGGCGCAGCGAATGAAACTGCCGCGCCGCCTGTAAAACGCGCGGTTCCGTCCCTTCCGGAAAAACGATCCGCTTCGGATGGCGTTGCAGCTTCTCGATGATATTCCCGATGAAACGCATGACGCTAAATTAACGGCCCATGATGAAAGCGCAACAGTTCTCCGAAAGCCCCGTGTTTCCTGCCGGCCCGCTTGCCGGCGGCTCGCCATCGCCGATGCGGGCGAAGACCTTCCCGGGCTGGCCTCTGGATTGCCGAAGGATGGGTGGAGCCGGGGGAATTCGAAGCCCTGACGATCCGGGCATGCCCGCTTCTTGACCCGCTCCGGCTGTCCGGATAGCGTGCGGCCGTGTTTTACGACTTACCGTCTGCTTCGAACTGGCGTTGGCGGGGCTCTCTCGGTTTGCTCCTCTTTGCGGTTTGCGTTTCCGGCGCGCTGCTTTCTTTGCCTGCTCACGGGGGGCAGGAAACTGCGGCTTCGCCCGAACAGGGGCTGGTGCTGAATGAATTGGAATATCTCGAGATGCCGGGTCTGAACGTCATGTTCGCCCAGGATTATTATCCTGAAGGACACCAGGGCGGCGTGAACATCATCCAGAACGGGTTGAGGGTTGCCAGCAATGGCGAACTCCGGCTCAGCCGCACTCCCGGCCAATGGCAGCCACTGCCCAAACTCGGGATACGGGTCGCCGACCGCGCGCGCCAGGAAATCCGCGTGCACAACGAATACCCGGATCCCGCCAGAAACCGAAAAGGCTTCAACCCGATCGACTATCCCGATTTCCAATTCAGCTACGTCGTCTGTGTCCGGCCCGAAGGCCGGAGCTTTCATGTGCTGGTGAATCTCGATCGGCCATTGCCCCCGGCTTGGGAAGGGAAAGTCTCTTTCAATCTCGAATTGTTCCCGGGAATATTGTTTGGGAAAACCTTTTGCATGGACGGCCGCTTCGGGACGTTTCCGCGCCAGGCCAATGGCCCCGGTTCGATCGACGACTCCGGCGAGTATCGGATCGCCGCGATGGGGAAGGGAAAGAAACTGGTCGTGGCGCCCGAATCCGAATCCCAACGGATGACGATCGAGGTGCTCGCCGGGGGAGAACTGGAGTTGGTGGATGGCCGCGGGCAGTATGACAACGGCTGGTTCATCGTGCGCGCCCCGGTGGCCGGCGGCTCCACGAACCGCGTGCTTGAATGGCGCATCACCCCCCATGCGATCCCGGGCTGGAAGTCCCCTCCCGTGGTGCAAGTTTCGCAGGTGGGCTATCATCCGAAGCAGCAAAAGATCGCCGTGATCGAACTCGATCGTTCGGATGCCCGGCGGCCCATGGCGGTCCTGGAACGCGTCGTCGAGAACGGGGGTTTTGAAAAGGTCCTCGAAGCCAGGCCCAAGGAATGGGGCCGTTTTCTGAGGTACTACGATCTGCAATTTGATTTCACCGCCGTCGAGAAGCCCGGGATGTACGTCGTCCGCTACGGACAAGCGCACAGCAACCCGTTCCAGATCGATGCCGCCGTTTTCCAGCGCAACGTGTGGCAGCCGACACTGGAATATTTCCTGCCCATCCAAATGTGCCATATGAGGGTCAACGACCGCTACCGCGTCTGGCACGGCGCCTGTCACCTGGACGACGCGCGAATGGCGCCGACGAATTACAATCACTTCGACGGCTACCTGCAGGGACCGTCAACGTTATGCCGGTATAAGCCCGGCGAGCCGGTGCCAGGGCTTGACCGCGGAGGATGGCATGACGCGGGTGATTTCGATTTGCGGGTCGAATCGCAGTCGGACACGGTCTATGGCCTGGCACTCGCCCGGGAGGAATTCGGCCTCGATTACGACGACACCACGGTTGACCAGGAACATCGGATTGTGGAGTTGCATCGTCCGGATGGAAAACCGGACGTCCTTCAGCAGATCGAGCACGGCACGTTGAGCATCGTGGGAGGGTACAAATCGATGGGCCGTTTTTACCGCGGCATCATCGAGCCGACGATGCGCCAATACACGCACCTCGGGGATCCGGTGAACATCACCGACAACCAGGTGTTCGATCCCGCCAAGGTCACGGGCACGGTGCCGGCGGTGGGTCTGCCGGGGTCGGCGGACGATCGATGGGTTTTCACCGAGGAGAATCCACGGCGCGAACTGCGGGTCGCGGCGGGGTTGGCCGCGGCTTCGCGGGTGCTGAAGGGTTTCAATGATGGTTTGGCGTCGGATTGCCTCGGCATCGCGCAGGCGACCTGGAAGCGAACGAGTGATCAACAACCAACAGACCGCGTCGGGCTTGCGGTCGAGTTGCTGATCGCCACTCGGGACAGATCGTATGCGGATTTCCTCGTCGCCAGCCGCGAGGCGATTTGCGCCGGCGTGAAATCGAACGCCTGGGTTCTGGGGCGCGCGCTGCCGCTCATCGGCGACGATCCATTCACGCGCGCCGTGACGGAAGCGGTGGCGGGCTACGGCGCGGAGGTTGAGCGCCTCGAAAAATCGACACCCTACGGAGTTCCCTACGAACCGAACATCTGGGGAGCGGGTTGGATGATCCAGAAATTCGGGAAGGAACAGTATTTTTTACACAAGGCTTTTCCGCAGAGTTTTCCGGTGAGCGGCATGCTCCGCGCGCTCGATTTCGTGCTCGGCTGCCATCCGGGGGCGAACACCGCATCCTTCGTTTCCGGAGTGGGAGCGAAGTCAACGACGGTTGCGTACGGCTTCACGCGCGCCGACTGGACGTACATCCCTGGCGGGATTGTGTCGGGGACTGCGCTCATCAGGCCGGATTACGCCGAGCTGCTCGAATGGCCGTTCCTGTGGCAGCAGACGGAATACGTGCTGGGCGGTGGAACGACGGATTATCTGTTTCTGGTCCTGGCGGCAGATCGAGTGTTGAACCCGTAGGACGACGACGACCTGGCAGCCTTCCGAACGAGACCGGCTCGGGAGGACGGGAGCGGCCGTCTTGTCCGGGAAATATGCGGAAGGATTGCTGAAAAGGATGGTGGAGCCGAGGGGATTCGAACCCCTGACCCCCACAATGCCATTGTGGTGCTCTACCAACTGAGCTACGACCCCATCGCTGAGCGGCGGGCAATCTAAAGAGCCGGCTCGATTTGTCAAAGCAGTTTTTCCACGCCGATTCCCGCAACTCACTGCATCGCGGGAATCGGCACACTTCTGTCACATCACGAGTGGTTCCGCCACGTGGGCACTTCCACGAACGCCACCGCAATGGGAGCGTGACCCGTGATTCCCGGTTTTTTCAACGCACCATTCCCATCATGCAATGTGCAGGCCGGCGGGTTGCAAGGTGCAGACGCATTATGAGGAGTGACGCATCCACATTATACTGTGAATTAGATATTGTAACAGCATTGTTTGCTCCCTTTTAAGACATAAAGACGGCGGCTGTCTTGAAAGATTTCATCGAAGATCCTCGTTTTGCCGAGGACAAACCAGTTTCTCATCCTACCGACGGAGAGCAATTGGCGCTGTGTTTTCACCGGCAACGTTAAGTATGATGGTATTACCCGGGAAGGACTCCCGTAGTGGCGAGGAGAACTGACATTTTGCCGGATGTTTCGTCCTCGCGGCGGCGTTGGCAGCCCTTATGCATGGTTCCGTGCCCTGATGGAAAGAGTTGTTGTATGGGATGTGCTGCGGCGTGCGGTTGTTGGATTTCTTCTTGGAGGTTGTCTGATATTTGCCCAACCCAACGCGTTTGCGACTCAAAGCGTATCGTTGGCCTGGGACCCAAGCCCCGACACGAACGTTGTCGGTTACAATGTTTACTATGGCGTCGCCAGCCGCACGTACACCAACATCGTTGACGTGGGCGACGTGACGAACGCCACGATCTCCGGCCTCGTCGAAGGCACCACATACTACTTCGCGGTCACGGCGTACAATATCCTCGGCATGGAAAGCGCCTATTCGGCCGAGGTTTCTTATACCGTGCCGGCGAGCACCGGGACTGGAAACCAGGCTCCGACGCTGAATGCGATCGCCAGCCTGACGATCAACAGCAACACCGGGCTGATCCCGAACCCGACGGTCAATTACTCGAGCCCGGGCACGAACGGGACGCTGACTTTCACGCCGGTGGCGAATGCCAACGGCTCGGCGACCATCACGGTGACCGTCAATGACGGCGGGGTGAGCAATAACATCGTCACAAGGACGTTCACGGTGACGGTTAACCCGGTGAACCAGCCTCCGACGTTGAATGCGATCTCCAGCCTGACAATCAACGAGAACGCCGGGCTGCAGACGGTGAATCTGACGGGCATCAGCTCCGGCGCCGCCAACGAAGTCCAGACGCTGACGGTTACGGCCGCTTCAAGCAACACCGGGCTGATCCCGAACCCGACGGTCAATTACTCGAGCCCGGGCACGAACGGGACGCTGACTTTCACGCCGGTGGCGAATGCCAACGGCTCGGCGACCATCACGGTGACCGTCAA
>JBEKFT010000127.1:0-5445 GCA_050013175.1 Verrucomicrobiota bacterium | reverse complement strand
AAACACGGGAGAAGGCTGCAGCTTGAAGTTGAGCCCGGCACCTATTTAGCGGCCAATTCCTGCGCCCTGATTGCCACAGTCATCGACATCGTGGATACGGGACGTCGCGGTTACAAGTTCCTCAAGGTCGATGCCGGGATGACCGAGATGCTCAGACCCAGCATGTATGGAGCACAGCATCCCATCGAGGTCGTGTCCGCCGCGACAGAAGAGCGCGGCCAAATGAAGTATGTTGTAGTCGGACACTGCTGCGAAAGTGGCGACGTGCTCACACCCGCTCCAGGGAACCCGGAGGCCCTGCAGCCGCGATCGCTTCCGGAAACACGGATTGGCGACCTGGTTGTGATCGGTGGCGCGGGGGCCTACTGCTCGAGTATGGCGGCCAAAAACTACAATTCCTTCCCTGAAGCCGCTGAAGTCATGATCTCGAGGAACGGATTGGTCGAACTCATCCGGAAGCGTCAAACATTGGACCAGGTCACACAGAACGAGGTGATGCCGTCATTTCTGAAACGACGTGCAAAATAATGGGTCATTTGGCGGTTAACTGACTTGCGCTTGACTCATTCGGAGAAGCTGGTTGCAGCTCCAGAGAATCCTTCCGTGCCCCTTTTATTCCATTTCGTTCCTTCAGGCTGCGTTGAATGCCGAAAACGGTCCGCTGAGATCACATCCCGGTTTCGTCCGAAATGTTGCTTTTCTGGGGACTGCAGCAGTCCTTGATGTGCCGGCCGAGGCCCCGGTTCGCGAAAGAAAAAGCTCTCCGAGGCAATCAGCAGCCTTTTGATCCCTTTTGGCAGGGACTGAAAATCCGGATCTGTCAGGATTATCGATTTCATAATTCCTCTATTATCTGTATCTGAACGTTGGACGCATCATTCTCCAAAATGTTCACTCCCGCCAGTTACGTTCGCGTTACACCGGCTCCCGTGCGGTCGCTCGCGATCGAATGCGGTGAACAACTCGCGCTTGCCATCCGCGCGAACGAGCGGACACTCCTGAAGTTCTGGAAGACAAAATTTAACCAGAAGCTCTTATGTTGAACCAAATGCCCGGGCCAACTCGTGAGCCGAACATCAGTCTCACCCTCGTCGGGGCTCCGGAAGGCGATCCGTCCTGCACCATCCGGATTCTGACTGCGCAGCTCATCACTTACAGCCAACGGGATAATTTCACACAGTTGACACTGACCGGCGGGAGGGTTCTTGAGGTCAAGGAAAGCACGGATCAAATTGACCGTCTTGTTCGGATCGCCACCGCCAATCTCGCCCGGCAATGATGGCGTCCATGTTGTAATGGCGGATTTCGCGTTGAACACTTCGTTTGCCCCCAATCGAAATTGAAAGGAATCCTTGCAAGTTGCCGCCTTGGACAAAACGCACGCTTGACGAGCGGGGAGTGTTTCGCGGCATCTTGATTGGCATGCCGGACCCTGAACGGACACACCGGACGAGCGTCGCCGTCGCAGACGATCCGGCGTCATTGTTCGCGGAATCCTTCTCGTTGGCCGTCACGCTGGATGTCCCGGCGGGCGCGTTTCGATTCGAGTGGGCGCCACTCGACACCGGGGAGGTGGTTGCCAAAGGCCGGTTGCTACCCGCCGAGCCTGGACTGTTACGGGGTCAAGTGCTCGACTGGATTCTGGAGAGCGGAAGCAAGGCACACCGGGAGGGATGCAATGCCTGGGCGACCTCGACGCGCGCGTTGACCCGGCGGATCAGAAAACTGTTCCCGGTGGCAGAAGGTGCGCTGCGGCTCAGCCTGCTCACGGACGCGGACCTGGGCATGGCCCAGGCGGGCCGCCCGCTTCCCATCAAGCCGCCGCCCGGTTTGGATTCATGGAAGTGGATGGAGAGTGAGATTCATCAGTTCGCGCAGTTGGCCCAATCCAGTTTCACTCGCGACGGCAACCCGGCTGTGACCGGGAGGACGGTCCTGCACCTTCTGGCGTGCGCACTTCTCGAGATTCCACCGTCGCTGCCGGGAATGGCCGGCGCGGGCGGAAAAGAGCCGGCGCTCTTTGATCTGCGCGTGACCTTCAATCAGGTGAAGTGCTTTACGGAATTCGCCTGGACCGGACCGGGTTCAAAGAAGACCGCCGCCGTTGGCCGCGTTCGGTGCACCGGACCCGGTCAGTTGAAGTGGGAACTGGAAATAGACGGTCGCCGCGAACCGGCGCTGTCTTCCGATCATCGCAACTCCATCCGCGCGGCAATGGACCGCTGGCTGAAACAATTCCCCGCCAATCGCCCGACCTTCCGCGCGTTTTGGATCCAATCGCAACTCGGCACGGACGAGCCGGTCTGCGAGCAGGAACCGCCGTTCAGTCCGAACGAGGCCGTTTATCGCTGGGTGGAAGACAACCTCGTCGAGATGGCCGAGGCGCTGCGGTTTCAGTTCTCGCCGCCGGGTCGAATACTGGATGAGATCGAACCGGCGTTGCCCGCGGAAATCGAGCGCTACCGGCAGCGTGAACTGCGCAAACAGCAAAAATGGGAGGAGGAGGAATCGCGGCGAAAACAGTTGTTGGCGCGTCAGGCAGAGGAACGCCGCCAGCGGGAATTGCGCCAGGTAGAGTTCCGAAAGAAGGCGGAGGCAAGAAAAGCCGCCGAAGCGAAGGCGAATTTCAAACCTCAAAACTCAAATTTGAAACTGCCGGCGGAACGCCCTCCGCTGCCGCCATTGCCGGTGCGTTTCGAGTTGCCGCCGCTGTCGTTTCAGGAAACGGCGTTTCCACTGGCGGACCTGCGCGGATTTTTTCTCCGGGAACGCGCGGCGTTGTGGTGGGTTTCCAACCAGTCGGACGATCTGCTCTGCCTCCCGCATTGCCGCATCGAACGGCTCGAATACCAGCTCCGCACCGCGTTGCGCGTGCTGGGCCCGTTGCGCGGCCGGGCACTGCTGTCCGACGAAGTGGGCCTGGGCAAAACCATCGAAGCGGGGCTCGTCATCAAAGAATTGCTCACACGCGGCATGGTGAAACGCTTCCTCGTGCTCACCGTGCCGTCGCTCGTGGATCAATGGGAGGAGGAATTGAGCGACAAATTCGGACTGGCCGCCGTCACGACCAACCACGCCGCCGCGCGCAACGATCCTCAAAACTTCTGGCGCCAAAACACCGGCATCGTGGCCAGTCTTCACACGCTCAAACAACCCGGCCAGCTTGAGATCGCGCGGCAGGTGCAATGGGACATTCTGGTCGTGGACGAGGCGCATTACCTGCGCAATCGCGAGTCGCAGGCCTGGCAGGCCGTCAACGCCCTGCCACGCCAGTTTCTGCTCCTGCTCACGGCCACGCCGGTGCAAAACTCGCTTGAAGAGCTTTACAACCTCGTCACGCTGCTCCAGCCCGGACAGTTGCCCACGCCGAAGGAATTTCGAGCCCGCTTTCTGGATCCCAAACGCCCGCGACAGCCGCGCGAGCCGGAGGAACTGCGCCGGCTGCTCGGTCAGGTCATGATCCGCAACACGCGCGCCAACGCAGGATTGAAATTGCCGCCGCGCCGCGCGGAGACGGTGGTGTTCGAGCCGGAGGAAGCGGAGCGCGCCTTCTGGCAGCACTGGGACGGTGAATTGCGCGGTCATCTCGCAAGACTCAGCGCCGGCCAGTCGAGCCTCTGGGGACGGCTGCTGTTGCAAACGGCGGGCAGCAGTCCGGCGGCATGGCGCAAGGCGCTCGAAAAATTCCCGGATGCCGACGCCGCCCGGGCCTGGCGCGAACAATCGCCGCTCGAAACCAGTTGGCGCCGGAAATGTGAGCTGATTCCACCGCTCACGCGCGTGGAAGGCGGCGCGGTGATCTTCACGCAATTCCTGGAGACCCAGGCGGCGCTGGCGGATTTTCTGCGGGGCACGGGCGTGGACACGTTTGTGATCAACGGGGCGACTCCCGCCCCGGAACGGCAGCCGATCACGGAGGAATTCGGCAGGCGCGGCGGCGCGTTGCTGCTTACGCACAGCGGCACGGAGGGACGCAACCTGCAATGCTCCCATCAACTGGTGAACTTCGACCTGCCGTGGAATCCGATGGAGATCGAACAAAGGATCGGCCGCCTGCACCGGATCGGCCAGCAGCACCCGGTGCGCATTTACAATTTCGTCCAGGCCGGCACGTTGCAGGAACATCTGCTCCAGCTTCTCCAGGAAAAGTTGAATCTGTTTGAACTGGTGGTCGGCGAAACGGGGCTGGTGTTGGGCGAACGTTTCGGCAGTGATGAATTCGCGGAGGAAATCTTCCGCCGCTGGCGCGAAAGCGAAGGGCGCGTGGCCGAGGCGCTGGCCGGGCTGGGTGACGAGCTGGCCGCGGCCAGGGATGCCTACGGCGAAGTCAAGCAACTCGATGAAACCCTCTTCGCGAAAGATTACGAATCATTGTGACGATTGATTTCCATGAAAATTGACCGTGCCGCCCATGATCCCGGTTTGGTGCTCGAATTCTACGAGGACGGCCTGGGCATGCTCGGCGCGCTTTGCGAACGCACGTGGCACGACCGCCTCGAAGTCGTTGCCGAAGGCCGTCCGGCCACGCTCTGGAACCTGGATGGAGCGCTGCATGAAGTCGAATTGCATTTCACACCCGCGGACACCACCTCCGCACGCGATGCCGCGCGTGAAGTCTTTCCCGGTTGTCCGCTGACCTTCCGGCTGGCCGAGGCATTGCGGCGCCCGCCTTTGGCGCTGGAACGATTTGTTTTGCCGGAGAACGCGCCGGCGCGACCGCCCGATACCGCCGTGGCCGAAAAACTCTGGCGCGCGCAATTCCCCGACACCGCGCGCTGGCAAATGGCAGCGCCGTTCAAGGCCGATTTTCATTTCAGCCTTGTCTGCCTCGTGCGCTGCGAGATCCAAGCCATTGACCAGCACTGGTCGCTGCACCGCGTGGCGGCGGCGTTGCCCGGCGGGGAATTGGACGATGACCTGGCGCGCGAATTCGGTTTTCACGAGGCCGGCGGCGAATCCGGCGTTGAAATCCCCTGGCCGGCCGCCGAGCCGGCGCATTGGAATGCTCTGTTGCAGCAGGCGCTCGAACAGGAACTGGCCGGCGATCTGGCCCGAGTCCGCGCCCGGCAGGAAAACAGCCTGCGCCGCGAGTTGGAGCGCATCGACGACTATTTCGAGAATTACGAGCGCGAGTTGAACGCCCGCATGGCCCGCAGTTCCAGCCAAAACGCCAGAACGAAAACAACCGACCGGCTCGCCGCCGCGAAAGCCGAACACTCGCGTCGCCGCGCCGACCAGTTGGCACGGCACGAAATCCGCGTTCATCCACATCTGGACGCGCTGCTGTTGGTCGCCGAAAATGCCTGGCGCGCCCGGCTGCGAATTGAACGAGCGCATCACGCCCAAGCGATTGAGGCGCTGTTTATCCCGCGTGCGCGACGGTGGGAGGCTGGGTCGCACAAGCAGGTTGAATTGCAAACCTGAATCCAGCGCGTCCGCCAATTC
>JBEKFT010000126.1:0-5449 GCA_050013175.1 Verrucomicrobiota bacterium | reverse complement strand
TTGGTGTAATTGCAGGGCTCGACGACCGTGCCGTAGCTGGCGGCGGCGCCGGCGTCCAGAAATGCCAGCAAAGGGGTTTGCCCGCTGTCTTCGAGGATGTAGCCGGCATAGGACGTCAGAGTATCGCTGATCGCGCCGGGTACAAAGGCGTTAGCAGGCAGGGAATAGTTCCCCAGCCCCGTCAGCAGGCCGAGAAGGTTTGTGAACGAGGTCGAGTCTGTGGACAGATACACCAGCGAAGTATCGCCTGCTATCCGGCTGTCGAAGATGGCGTTGTCAAATTCCACGAACCGGACATTCCGGGCGACGTCGTCGGTTTTGGCCAGGTAAACGGCCTGCGTTGGATACGAAGCATCGCTGGCCACGCCCCGGCTCAGGATGCTCTCGGCCGAGGACAGGCTGACGTCGGTGAGCATCATCGCCAGCAACGAATTGGTGTAAGCTGCGCTGGGTTGCACATCGCCAAACGGCAGCTCGGAGAAGACGTAGCTGTTGGAGGAGGTGTCAGGGATCGAGCAACTGGTCGGCAACCCCGGCCCTGGCGCCGCGCCGTCGTACTTGAAACCATAGAACAGGGCCGACGTGGTGCTGTTCTGGCTTCCGCTGTCCTCCACCCGATACGGGACGTCCATGGAGAGGAGAACAAACTCGGCCTGGTTGGTCAGGCCGCGGCTGGCGAGCATGGCCAGCATGGGGTTGAGCAGGTAGGTCTGGAAATCGCTTAAGCTCCACGTGATCGAGCCGCCGGTCCAGCCTGTCATCCGAAAAAGGTTCTGGGGCGGCACTCCCCGCTGCTCGCAGTAATCATTGCCCAGTTGAACCGAATTGCTGCTGTTCTGGTTGACAACAACAATCACGTTGAACCCGCTTCCCCCCGCCCAGACGTTTGTTGCGGCAACCGTCATCGCCAACATGAAGAACAGCTTGGCGGGGAATTGCATGACGCGATGATATACCACTCCGGCCGCCGAGTAAAGCAAATGTCAGTCCCACGTGACGCCGGGCGCAAGGCGTCAATGGGATTTTGAAGGCAAGCATCCGATCCGCGCGAAGGCGACCCCGTAGGCCAGCACTCCGGCGGCCAGCAGCCAGAAGCTGCCGTTGGCCGCCAGCAGGATGCCCCAACCCAAAACAAAGGCGATCAATAAATAGGCGGCAATCGCAGCCAGGAATTTCATGCGGCCAGTTTACTCCATTGCGTGCCTCTTTCAAGTCTTCGCCGCCCGCGCGGTGTCTCGCGCCAGATGCCGCGCCTGCCGCCTGGGCAGTCCTGACTTTTCAGGGTGGTCCTGGACCCGCGGCTCTTCCGCCGGCAGCAGGTCTTTCAGGAAGGAAGGCTTGTCCCGCCGCCCGCCCCGCCTGTAATCGTTCCACAGGGCTCCGGCTGTCTCCGCGGCGTCGAGCCTGAGCTCGCCCCCCAGGAATTCGAACAGCAGCTCCATCAGCCGTGCCAGCGCGATGCCGTCGGTCCGTCCGATGCGCCCGTGCAGCCAGTCGCTCCAGCGCATAAACGCCCGGAACGGCGAAGCGCCGCCGCTCCAGATCAAAGGCGCGGATTGGACAAAATGACCGCTGTTGCCGACCAGGTCCCAATACCGCGCGAAGCGTCGCATCCGCTGCATTGTGGCAAAATCAATCAGCCGGGTCTGCAGGATCTCATAAGGCGGGTGCGGATTATAAACCATTCCCCACTCGGCATCGTGGCGGCCAATTGGTGTGCCGCGCAGCCGTTTGAGAATGCCGACCTGGATTTCATGCGGGCCGAGCGACACCAGCCGGTCGAAGCCGGCCGCAAAACTCTCCAGCGTTTCTCCGGGCAGGCCGGCGATCAAATCCGCGTGGATATGGACCCCGGTTTTGTTCCGCAGAAAATGCAGGTTGTCGGCCAGTCGCGCATAATCCTGCCGTCGCTGGATCCGGCGGCCGACGTCTTCATTGAACGTCTGGATGCCGATTTCAAATTGCAGCGCGCCGTGGGGGAATTGCGCGATGACTCCGCGCAGCGACTCGGGCAACCGGTCCGGCACCATCTCGAAATGGAAGAAATGGCCCGGCCGGTAACGCTCGAGGAAGAATTGCAGGAGGGTCCGGCTGGTGTTGATATTCAGATTGAACGTGCGATCGACAAATTTGAACTGTTTCACGCCGCGGTCGAGCAGCCGCTGCAACTGCTCCAACAGAGCGGGCAGAGGAACCTGCCGGACCGGAATGTCGAGGGACGACAGGCAAAACTCGCACGTAAATGGGCATCCCCGCGAGGCCTCGACATAGATGATCCGGTGCGCCACGTCCTCGTCCGTATAAAGGTCGTAGGGCAGTTTCAGCCGGGATAACTCGGGCAACTCTGCCGGAATCACTTTCGGCAGCCCGAGGGACCGTTGCCCCGTTGCGGCCGGGCTTTCCGCGGAGAGGGGTCCCGGCGGGCGCCGTCCGAGCAACACCCGGCACAGCTCCGCAAAGGCCAGATCGGCTTCGCCCGCGATGACATGGTCGGCAAGCTGCGCCACCGGCTGGCCCTCGATTTCATAGCTGGCCTCCGGGCCGCCGAGAATGACGGTGACATCCGGCCGGACGCATTTGATCGCCGCAATCACCTCGGTGGTGGGTGCCACGTTCCAGATGTAAACGCCGAAGCCGATGATTTTTGGATTCCGGGCGAGCAGGACTTCCGCGATGTCCACCGGCCGCTGATGAATGTCGAACTCGACGATGCACGCGTCCGGGCGCAGGGAGCCGAGGTTGGCGAACAAATAACGAAGGCCAAACGCCGCGTGAATGTACTTCGCGTTCAGCGTGGTCAGGACGATATCCGGCATCGGGAGCAACTTAGCACGAGTTCAATTCCACGCGCAACGTTCCCGGGCGGATCGCCGGATTTCTCCGGCAGCCGGGCAGACCGCGCGTGTCGCTGCCGGATAAATCCGGCGTTCCGGTGACGGTGTCAAGCTGCTTACCTGCTGTGGCTGATGCGGTGCATACAGCCAACACCTCAGGGCCAATTCATGAGGGGGCGCCACGGCTCGTCCCCATCAGCCCTTGTGTTTCTTGCAGCTTCACTGGGAACGGGCCGTCCCCACCCCTTTCCGTGACGGGATGGTCTGGTTTTGCGCTCATCACGGCATTAACGGGTTTGACTTGAGCCGGTTGCAACCGTAGATTGCACGCACATGTTAGCTGCTGAATCCAAAGTGGTGGCGGCGCCTTCTATTGATCCGCTTAACTCAGAAGTGGCCTGCTCATGGAAGCAGATCGTTGAACCCGTTGAACCGTTTTTGGAAGCCGTCCACGCCCGGCTGGCCAAACAGGTGGAAGACTTCGATCCCGCGATCGGTCCCTATGCCGAATATGCGCTCAATGGGAACGGCAAACACTTGCGCCCGGCGCTCGTCGCCTTGACCGCAAATGCCTTGGGCGAACTCAACGACTCCCACGTCACCGTCGCCATGATCATCGAAATGGTCCATCTGGCGACCCTCGTCCATGATGACGTGATGGATGAAGGCCAGATTCGCCGCGGCCGGCCCACTTTGGCCGCCCATTGGGGCAATGAAATCGCGGTGCTTTTCGGAGATTGCCTGTTTGCGCAAGCCCTGAAACACGCCGCCAGTTTCCCCACGCCCGAGATCTGTCGCGCCGTCGCCATGGCGACCAACACCGTTTGCTCGGGCGAAATCCTGCAAACGCAGCATCGTAGGAACTTTGAGCTTTCTCGCCGCGATTATTTCCGGGTGCTGGAGATGAAGACGGCGGAGCTGTTCGCTCTCTCCTGCGAGCTGGCGGCTCATCTCAGCGGCACCTTGGCCGCCGAACGCGCCGCCTTGCGACAGTTTGGCCTCGCCTTCGGCATCGCCTACCAGCTTTACGACGATTGCATCGATCTGTTCGGCTCCGAGACGACGGCGGGAAAATCGCTCGGAACGGATCTGGCCAAGGGCAAGCTGACCCTGCCGGTGCTGTTGTTGCGGGAACGCGCGAGCGCCCCGGACCGCGCGCGGGTGGAATCCCTGATCCAAAACTGGCACGAAGGCGCGCTGGTCCAGGTGGCCGCGTTGCTTTCCCACTACGACACCCTGGCTCCCTCGGTTGAAAGCATCCATCACTACCTGGAGAAGGCGCGCCAGAAGTTGCGTGGCCTGCGCGAATCCCATGGCCGCGCCTGTTTGCTGTCATTGACCAAATACCTTGCGCGCCAAACTGACGCTTTGGTAATTTGCGCGTGAAAGCGCCCTATGGCGATTATGTCCGATACCGCAACCGGCAAGGGGAAGAACCTTCGGCCCGACGAACCGGGGGAGAGTTCGGCTGCTGCGAATCCGATCGCGGAAATGGAGTTGGTCAAGCGTGCGCGACGCGGTGATTTGGCGGCTTATGACGACCTGGTGCGGCGCTACCAGGAACGCATCTACGCCACCATTTATCACATGACGGCGAACCACGAGGACGCCAACGACCTTGCCCAGGAAGCATTTATAAAGGCGTTTCACGCCCTCAAATCCTTCAAAGGCGGATCCAGTTTCTACACGTGGGTTTATCGGATCGCGATCAACAAGACGATCAATTTCCTCAAGCAGCGGAAGAACCGGTCGCAGATGAGCCTAAACGACCTGGATTTCAATGCCGAACACGATCCCGACCTGGTGGCGTTGATTTCCGATAAGACCCCGCGCCGGGAGGCGGGTCTGGCGGAACTGCAAGAAAAATTGAACAGCGCCATGGGGAAACTGTCAGAACCACATAGACTAGTGGTAACCCTGCATGATGTGCAGGGCATGTCCCATGAAGAAATCGCGAAGATTATGGATTGCAACATCGGCACCGTGCGTTCGCGGTTGTTTTACGCGCGGCAGCAGTTGCAGGGGTATCTCCTGGACTACTTGAAATAGTATGAATCCCGACTCCGAAAACTTCGATGCTGTGCGCCGGTTGCTGGCGCTGAAGCGCCACGAGCAACCGCCACCGGGTTACTTCAACAACTTTTCAAGCCAGGTGATCTCGCGGATCGAGGCCGGTGAAGGCGCTGAAGCCGCCTCCGCAATCGGCCGGCTGTTTGGCAGAGCAGGCTGGTGGCAACACCTCGTGGCCGTGCTGGAAGCCAAACCCGCCTTTGCAGGAGCTTTCGGCGCCGCCGTGTGCGCGCTCCTGATCTCGGGTATCGTGTATTCGGAGAATGGGCCGACGCCTGCCTCCGCCGGCTTGATGGAACCGGAAGCGGGCTCCTCCCTCGCGTCTGCAACGGTCGCCGTGAGCGATTCATTGAACGAATCCCAATTCGTTTCCGCCGGCACCAACGCGATTTCCCCGAGCCCTGCTTCGCTTTGGAACGATCTCCAACCTCCAAAGGCCCAATTGATCAGCTTTCCAGCCCCCTCCAACTGAACCGCTAGTCCTCCCGCTCGAACGCCATCTCCAACCGTTGCCCGGCAATCACCAGCCGGTCGCCCTGAATCTC
>JBEKFT010000125.1:0-5471 GCA_050013175.1 Verrucomicrobiota bacterium | reverse complement strand
CCTGAGTGTACAGGCCGGCGGCTTCCCACGGTGACGCCTGACCCTTTCAACGTTCCAACGCCTTTCACTTCCCCTTTTTGCCCAGGAACGATGCCAGGGCGCCTTTGGAATCCTCCTCGCGCTGGCGCACTTTCAACTGGCCGAGGATCGAGTGCCAGCCGATGTAGATCTTGTGCCATTGGTTTTCCACGTTGCGCAACGCGCCTTCGTTCATTTCGCTGAGATACCGCAGGGACGGAGTGTTGCCGATGAGGGTATGGACTTCCTCCCTGCTCGGCGAACTGACCTCGACGGAGGCCAGGATGATCTCCAGTTCCTGGACCAGGACGCTTTTGCTTTCGAGGAACTGGTTTTCATCTTCGGCGCTGAATTTCTTGCCGCGGGCGAGATTGACGAACTGGTTGAACTGTTTCCAGCACTCCAGATAGTTCTCCATCTGCGCGATCAGTTGTTCCAGCTTTTTGGTTGTGCTCATAAGCGCGTATCAATTCATGGACGACGTGGTAAACTCGGTTTTCGGAGACAGAAAGACGATGGCGCCGCCGCGCATCTCCCGGGCGGTGATGCGAAGGCTGGCGAAATGAAGGTTGAACTCGGAGAGCGGCATTTGGGCTGTACGGGCCTCGCGAAACAGTCGCAACACCTCGATGGCTATCTCGTGCAACAGCGCCGGCGGATACCCGGAGGCAACGGTCGTTGCCACCACGTTCCCCTCCCGGTCCACCGTCATGCTCCCGGATGGCAGCCGTTGAACGCGCGCGCCCGTCTTGGAAAATGATTTCAAGAATCCCATGATGCCACAAGTTGCCTCGTCTGTTCCAGCATCCGCTGGGTTTCCATGCTGAGCGGCCAGGCCACCAGAAATGTTTTCTGCTCCCAGGGCAGCAAAACGAGACGCCGTTCGAGGCTGTTCCCCTCGATGTGCGACAGCGGCCCCGCTTCGAGCCGTTCGCTCAATCGCTTGCAGGATTCACCCGCCTGGCGGACCCACTTGGCCGCCTCCTCCCCCGACTGCATGCCCCAGCCTTTGGCCGCGCCAGACGCGGGAACGCAGACCACCCACTCGGCGCCTTCGCGGGTCAGCACCGAAAGCTTCCAGACGGTCTTCCGGTGTTCCACTACCTCCTTGGAGCCGGCCGCGCCAGGACTCGCAAATTCATCCATCGCCTGTGCCATCTCGAGCAGCAGGGCGTTGGCAGGCTTGTTGATCGTCCGCTCGTGGTCCGGCTCAGCCGGCAGATTCTCGAACGTGCCGGACCTCCATTCCAGAATCCGTCGAAACGCCATTTCACCGGCCGCGCCTTCGGCTTCGGCATGGATCAACTCCCCCCCCGCAATCCAGATTTTGCCGACGAGCGCCCCGTGCGTGATGCGCAGGAGGGTCGAGCTCTGGGACAGGCATTCCATTTGAACGATGTCCATGAGGCTCTTGCTCTGCACGCCGCGGAAGCCGCCGACCACGTCGCGTCCAAGCAACGATTCCAGGCACTCGAGGAACATCTGCATGTTCTGCTGCGTTTCGGGCTTGAGCCAGAACAAATCCACCCCCAACGCGTAGGCGCGCGAGCGAAATTCCTCGTCCTGCATCGCTGTCATCACCACTGTGCGCAATTCAGGAAACCGGCGGCGGACAATAGAAAGCACCTGCAAGCCGTCCATCTTCGGCATCTTCAAATCGCAGATCAACAGCCGGAACGGCTCCGCCTCGAGCAACGCCAGCGCCCGCGCACCGGTCGTGGCAGTATGAATTTCCGGCTTGCTGGGAAGCTGCGACAGTATTTCCTTGTACATCGCCAGCACATCGGTCTCGTCATCCAAAAGCAGGATTTTGTGGTGTGCTTCCATAGCGGCTCGTCAACGGCTAACTCTCCGATAACGTAAACTCAAGCTCAAAAGGGCCTTCACTCCCCTGCGAGCGAAGCAAACCGTATTCCCTTCCCCGGGGGCTGGTCGCTTTCCTGCCGGCTCCGTGTGAAAGGGCCGGTTGGTTGGATGTCAATCGCGCCGACAAATCCCCGTAAAAAAAGCCCGGAGCGATCCGCGGACTTCAATGTGGACACCAGTCCAGCGTTGAGACAACCCTCCGCAACCCGGTCACACGGAGGAATCACGGCAGTCCCACCGTTCATTCCGTCCGACTGATCCCTCACTTGTCCAAACAAACAAACCGCCTCAACTGGCATAGTTCCTGCGCGGTTTTGCTTCCACAGAGTCAAAGTTCGGCACCAATCAACATGAATCGCGCATCGGTGAACGGCGGAAGCAGGCTGCAAGCGGTGGCGGAACTCCTTGCATTTGGGTTTCGCCCACGGACCCAAACGATCATCGATGGCATGACAGGTCCGAACCCCTGCAGCGAGCCATGAGCGCGCCACCTCATCGAAGTCATATGTTTGCTTTTCTGAAAAACATCATCCTGGGCAAGCCGGTCGAGGACCGCGTCGGCGAAACGCAGGAACCTGCGCCGGAATCCGCAGTCCCGCCCGTTGCGCCGGCTCCCGCACGCCCCTCAGTAAACGGCCTCCCGCCCCGGCCGCCGCCCAGGACGCACGCCACCGGAAATGGAAACAGCGTCGAAGTCTCTTTGCAAAGCGTGCTGGGCACGTTCCCCCCCGAACTCAAAGGCAGAATCCGGCAATCCGACGTCGGCGAGGCAACGGTTTCCATCCCCATTGAGAAAGTCTTGCCGCAGTTGGAAGTGGGGGCTGCAAAGATTTCTTTCGGAGAACTGCGCCGCGCCGCGCCACAACTCTTTACCTCGGGAAGCGACTGCGACCAGATTATGGTGACATTGCCCCTGAATGAGATTCTGCTCCAGGTTGACCCGGCTCTGCTGCCCAGGCGCCAGAACCAAAAACACATTGCAGTTCCTGACGAGATCAGAAGTCCCTTCGGAGACAACGGCGACGGATTGATCTTCTCGGTAGGCCCGACGAAGGCGGAAACGCCCGCGCCTCCGCGCGCAACCACCCTGGCTCCTCCGCGCGCGACAACCCCGGCCGCTCCGCGTGCGTTTCCCCCGGCTGCTCCTGTTCCGCCGGCGCCGGTTCCGCAAAAACCTGCTCCGCCCGCTCCGACGCCACCGGCAAAACCGCCGATGCCGCAACTGATGCCGCTTCAGCCGATTTCTTTTCGGGGTTCAATGGGTTCCACACCCACGCCGCATGCGCCCGTTGTAAAACCGGCTGGTTTTCCTCCAGCCAGCAGGGTTCCGGCGGCGTTCCGCGGCGTGGGTGCCGTCACTCCGCCCCTGACGCCCCGGGAATCGAGCCTGCCCCGTCCTCCCACGCTGGCTCATGATCCCATCCCCCAGCCGCCCAAGCCCACGTTCGATGTCCCGTCGCTGCACGTTCCGTTGATGACCCTGACCGAGGGCTGGCCCGAGGCGTTGCGCCACGAAATCGTGCAATTGAACCTGACGGACGCCAATGTCGCCCTGCCGGCGCAGGCGGTGGAACAGGCCCTCAAGCGCGGCAAGGTGGCGTTTCCGTGGAAAGTGTTGCGTTCCTGGATCAAACCCGCGCCGCTCCCCACCGTTTCGGTGCACGACAATGCGGCGCTCGAACTGCCACTCAAAGTCATTGCGCCCCTGTTCCTGACCCGCCAAAAGGACGCCGGCAAGTCGCAACAAAGAGTGGCGATCGACGAAAACATCCCGAATTTATTCTTCGGTCTTCCGCAACCGGGCGCGCCCTCCGCCGACGGCGGAGCCGCGGCGCCAAGCCATGCGGTCAGCAAGCCCCTGGACACAAATTACTACGTCTGGAACGACAGTTCGGATACCGCGCAGATAGTGGAGTCGGACTTCAAGCCCAACCCGAAGGCTTCGCCGGGAACGACCTTTGTCACGCGTTGTGCGACCCCCAATGAAGTGGCTTCCCGCGCGGCGGCCCTCGATGGCGTGGCCGGCGCGCTGATCGCGTTGCCGGACGGGTTGATGGTCGCAAGCCGCCTGTCCCCTGATTTGAACGGCGACACGCTGGCGGCGTTCCTGCCGCACATTTTCGGGAAGGTCAGCCAATGCACCAAGGAGTTGCGCATGGGCGAGCTCAACAACCTGAACTTCACGGTCGGAAACGTCCCCTGGAAGATTTTTCGCGTGCACGCCATTTTCTTCGCGGCCTTTGGCCACCCCGGCCAACCGCTGCCGACAGCCCAATTGGCCGAGCTGGCCGCGGAACTGGACAGAAAAAAACAGTAAGCACAGGACGCTATGGCTATCATCAATCAGGCAACGAAGGAATTGCAGGTCAAAATCGTGTACTACGGCCCGGCGATGGGCGGGAAAACGACCAACCTCGTGCAGGTGCACGACCACGTGCAAACCGCCGCCGGCAACAAAGGGAAACTCGTCTCGCTAGCCACCAGCTCCGACCGCACCCTGTTCTTCGATTTTCTGCCGATCGAAGCCATGTCGATCAAGGGGTTCAAAACCAAGTTTCAGCTCTATACCGTGCCGGGCCAGGTGATCTACAACACTACGCGCCAGCTCGTGCTCCGCGGCGTGGACGGCATCGTGTTCGTGGCCGATTCGCAATACGAAAAAATGGCCGAGAACGTGGAGAGCTTTCAGAACCTGGAAGACAACCTGCGTTCCCTCAAACTGAACCCCGCCGATATTCCCTACGTGCTCCAATACAACAAGCGCGATCTGCAGAATACTGCGCCCGCGGAATACATGGAGTTCCTCTTGAACAACCGCGAAGTGCAGGTCCCCTCCTTCACTTCCGTCGCCCACAAATGCGAAGGCGTCTTCGAGACGCTCAACATGATTACGCGCATGCTGCTGAACAAGTTCATCAGCCAGAACACGCCGCAGTACGCATGACATGGCCACCTTGCCCCAACTCCTCGAGGAGGATATCCAGCTTTTCGACGATGCGCTGCGCGAACTGCTGAAGCAGAGCGACGCCACCACGGCACTGGTCATCGACAAGGGCGGCTTCCTCATCACGCAGCAAGGCGACGGGCGCCAATTTGACCTCACCACCATCGCCGCGCTCGCCTCCGGCGCCTACTTGGCCAACCAGACCATCGCCAATCTCGTCCACGAAACCAATTTCAACAGCGTCTATCAGCACGGCGAAAAATTCAGCATGTTCACCCTCTCCGTTGACGAACAGTGCATGCTGGTCGTCATTTTCCATGCCGGCGTCGGCGTCGGCGCGGTCAAATACTTCGCCACACCGGCCGCCGACAAGATCGCCCGGCAATTGAAGAACGCCCAGGAACGGGATCCAAACCTCGGCCTGGATCTGTCCATGCTCAACCTCGCGGACCCCAGCGAAGTGTTCAAACGCAAGCGCGCCTGAACGGTCCCAGGCGAAACAGATCAAGTCCTTTCGAAAAACCGGAAAAAGAGCGCTTGCTTGGAAACCGGTTCCGCCGCGCGGCTGATCGCGGCCATCTGCGATTCGCTGAGCGGCGTGAACTCGCGCGCCAGTTTCACGTTTTCCTCCAACTGTGCGATG
>JBEKFT010000124.1:0-5474 GCA_050013175.1 Verrucomicrobiota bacterium | reverse complement strand
CTCGAAGCCGGGGCGGATATCATCGAAGCGAACACGTTCAACTCCCAGGCCATTTCCCTGGGGGATTACGGCATGGAGTCGCTGGCCTACGAACTGGCCAGCGCCGGCGCCGGCTGCGCGCGCCGCGCGGCGGATCAGGTGATGGCCGCGCAGCCGGGTCGCGTCTGTTTCGTTGCCGGCTCGATCGGGCCGACCACCAAGACTTCCTCGATCAGCACCGACGTCAACAATTCTGGCGCCCGCGGGACCACGTTCGACGCGCTGGTCGCCGCTTACAGCGAACAGGTTCGCGGGCTGCTGGACGGCGGAGCCGACCTGCTGCTCGTCGAAACCATCTTCGACACCCTGAACGGGAAGGCGGCGTTCTTTGCCATCCTGAAAACCCTCGAGGAACGCGGGCTCGAACCGTTCCCGTACCGTTCCCGCACCGCCCAGTCGCCGGTCGCAACCGGCAGATCGCAGATTCCGATTCTGGCGTCCGTCACTTACATCCAGGCCGGCAGCAACCGGGGTGTCACGGGCCAGACCGTCGAGGCGTTTTGGAATTCCATTTCGCACGTGCCGCTCCTGAGCGTCGGCATGAATTGCGCGCTGGGCCCGAAGGAGCTTCGGCCGCTCGTGCAGGAGCTCTCCGCCATCGCCCCCATTTTCGTGAGCGCCTATCCGAACGCCGGGCTGCCCAATCCGCTGTTGCCGACCGGTTTTCCGGAAACGCCGGAAACGCTCGCGCCCCAACTGAGGGAATGGGCGGAGAACGGCTGGTTGAACATCGTCGGCGGTTGCTGCGGCACGACACCGGCCCACATTCAGGCCATCGCGGAAGCCGTGCGCGGGGTCCCGCCCCGCAACGTGCCGGGCGTCGAGCCGTGGCTCCGGCTCAGCGGACTCGATGCGCTAACGATCCGGGGCGCCCGCGCGTTTCGCGGCGCCGAAGACCCCGCCCCGCGGGTTTCCCGCGAGGCGGGGAAAGAGGGATCCGGGGCGGGCGCACCTTCCGATGCTTCGATCAACTTCATCAATATTGGCGAACGCACGAACGTGGCCGGTTCGCCGAAATTCGCTCAATTGATCAAGGCGGGTGATTACGAGGCCGCGCTGGCCATCGCCCGCCAGCAGGTCGAGAACGGGGCCCAGGTCATCGATGTGTGCATGGACGAGGGCATGATCGACGGCGTCGCCGCCATGACCCGATTCCTCAACCTGATCGGGTCCGAGCCGGACATCTGCAAGGTGCCGGTGATGGTGGACTCGTCGAAGTGGGAAGTCATCGAGGCCGGTTTGAAATGTCTTCAGGGCAAAGGCATCGTCAATTCGATCAGCCTCAAGGAAGGCGAGGAGAAATTCCTGCACCAGGCAAAGCTCGTGCGTCGTTACGGCGCGGCGGCGGTGGTGATGGCATTTGACGAGCGCGGCCAGGCGGACTCTTATCAGCGCCGCACCGAGGTCTGCAAACGCGCCTATGATTTGCTGGTTCAAAAGGCCGGTTTTCCGCCCGCGGACATTATTTTCGACCCGAACGTACTGACCGTCGGCACCGGCATGGAGGAGCACGCCAATTACGCCGTGGATTTCATCCGCGCCGCGAGCTGGATCAAGGAAAATCTGCCGGGGGCGAAGGTCAGCGGCGGGATCAGCAACGTCAGCTTCAGTTTTCGCGGCAACAACGTCGTGCGCGAAGCCATGCACAGCGCGTTCCTTTACCACGCCATTCGCGCCGGGCTCGACATGGGCATCGTCAACGCCGGCCAGCTCGCCGTCTATGACGAGGTTCCACGGGATTTGCTCGAACGGGTCGAAGACGTGCTGCTCAATCGCCGGCCCGACGCGACCGAGCGGCTGATCAAATTCGCCGAGAACCTGAAATCGCCCTCGCCTTCATCCTCATCGCCGTCCCCGGACGCCGCCTGGCGCGAAGGCACCGTCGAGGAACGCCTCAGTCACGCGCTGGTCAGAGGCGTCGTCGATTTCATCGAGGCGGACGCGGAGGAGGCGCGGCAAAAATACGGCAAGCCGATCGCCGTGATCGAAGGCCCGCTCATGGCCGGCTTGAACGTGGTGGGCGATCTGTTCGGCGCCGGCAAGATGTTCCTGCCACAGGTCGTGAAATCGGCTCGCGTGATGAAAAAGGCGGTGGCGTATCTGCAACCGTTCATGGAAACCGAGAAAGCCGCAGGCGGACTGCGGCGCGCCCAGGGCAAGATCCTCCTCGCGACCGTCAAGGGGGACGTCCATGACATCGGCAAAAACATCGTCGGCGTCGTGCTCGGCTGCAATAATTACGAGGTCATCGACCTGGGCGTGATGGTGTCGTGCGAGAAAATTCTGGCCGCAGCCCGCGAGCAGAAGGTGGACGTCATCGGCCTCAGCGGGCTCATCACGCCGTCACTCGACGAAATGGCCCACGTCGCGGCCGAGATGGAGCGGGAAGGATGGAAGCTGCCGCTGCTCATCGGCGGCGCGACGACCAGCAAGGCTCACACCGCGGTGAAAATCGCCCCCGGTTACGGCCAGCCGGTCGTGCATGTCCTCGATGCCAGCCGCGCCGTCCCGGTGGTCGGCAGCCTCATCAACCCGGATCTGAAACCCGGTTTCGTCCGGGAAGTGGCCGCAGAGTACGACCGCATCCGGTCCCAGCACGCCGCCCGGCGGCAGAAGCTTGTGTCCCTCGAAAAAGCCCGGGCGAATGCGCCAAAGCTGAAGCACGATGACCTGCCGAAACCGGCGTTCACCGGCATCCGGGTCCTGTCCACCGACGACCCGCCGAACGTCGATCGGGACGTGGACCGCATCAGTCTTTCCGACCTCGTGCCGCTCATCGACTGGTCGCCGTTCTTCCACACCTGGGAATTGCGCGGACGGTACCCGGCGATCCTCCAGCACGAGCGGTATGGTGAAGAAGCGCGGAAGCTTTTCGCCGACGCCCAAACATTGCTCGATCGGATGGTTTCCGGGAACCTGATCGCGGCGCGCGGTGTTTACGGTCTGTTCCCCGCCAACCGCGACGGAGACGACGTGGAACTGTACGCCGACGAGACCCGCGCCGGCGTGCTCGCCTCGTTCCACTTTCTCCGCCAGCAAATCGAGAAGGACGACGGCACGCCGAACTGGTGTCTTGCGGACTTCGTGGCTCCCCGCGGATCCCGGGTTTCGAATCCCGATTCTCAAATCCCCGCCGACCACCTCGGCGCATTTGCCGTCACCAGCGGCATCGGCCTGGATGAGCTGGTCAAAAAGTTCAAAGCCGACCATGACGATTACAACGCCATCATGGCAGAAGCGCTGGCCGACCGTCTGGCGGAGGCGTTCGCGGAATTTCTGCACAAACGCGTCCGCGGGGAATGGGGCTACGGAAAAAGCGAGAGCCTGACCCGGGAGGAGTTGATCGACGAAAAGTATCGCGGCATCCGTCCGGCGGCGGGTTATCCCGCCTGTCCGGACCACACCGAGAAGCGCATCCTGTGGCAACTGCTGGACGTGGAGAGGAACACCGGCATGCGGCTGACCGAAAGCTGCGCCATGTGGCCCGGCAGCAGCGTGAGCGGACTCTACTTCGCCCACCCGGAATCGAAATACTTTGCTGTTGGCAAACTGGACCGCGACCAGGCGCTCGACTACCACCTCCGCAAAGGGATGACCTTGCAGGAAATCGAGAAGTGGCTCGGGCCAAACCTGAACTATGATTCCGGCAAAGGCGCCGCGGGCGGCAGCCGGGTTCCCTGCAGTTGCGGTCAATCCCACTGAAAATCCTCGACGAACAAAGTTGGATGACGTACAAGCTCTGGAGACAAAGGGAAGGAGAACCATGACGATACCAGGCCAGCCCGCGGTGAAAATGGTGCCGGTGGACGCCAAGCAATTCGAGTCCGTGGGTTACACGATCTCCTCGCGGCGGCTCTATATCAAATATCGTGACGCAGCCACCGTCTATTTTGAGGGCGTGCCCGGGTTCCGTTACAGCGGACTGATGGCCGCGCCGCGCAAGGACGCCTATTTCACCACCTACATCAAGAACAGTTTCCTGGCGCAGCAGGTCCCGGAGCCGCCCGCATGAGAGCTACGTGCAATTCCATACCCGTGCCGGGCTTGTGTTTTCGGATTTGAGCAATACACTGTTCCTATGAAGAATGATGTGGTGCCGGTTCAAATCCGGGGAATTCTTCCCGCCAACAGCGGCTGCGCGCTTTTTGTCGGGAACGATGACAAGGTGTTTGTCATCAACGTCGAACCCCAGATGGGCGCCATCATCAGCATGTTCCTGCGGGATACCCCGAAGGAACGCCCCCTGACGCACGACCTCATCCAGAGCATCTTCAAAGGATTCAGCATCTCGGTCGAACGGATCATCATCACGGATCTGAAGAACTCGACCTATTTCGCCCGGCTGATCCTGCAGCAGCAAAACGAGCTCGCGCGCAAGATCGTGGAAATTGACGCCCGCCCGAGCGATTGCCTCGCGCTGGCGGCCGCGCAAAAGCGCCCGATTTATGTGACCGCCAATCTCTTCGAGCAGGTTGAAGACATGAGCGAAGTGCTGGACCGGATCAATGAAACGGGCGGCGAGGCCGAGTAAGAAATGCCTCCCGTTGCCAAGCCGCCGCCGTCCCCCGTCCGACTCGTGTTTGGCGAGGACGAATTCGCGGTAAAACAACGGGCCCGCCAGATCTACCGCGAATGGACCGAAGAACTGGGCGGCATGGATCACGAAATCATCGACGCTGCCGTTGCCAACAGCGGCGAAGCCCTCAAAGCCCTCTCCCGGCTCCGCGAATCGCTCCAGACCCTGCCTTTCTTCGGAAGCGCCAAGGCGGTCTGGCTGCAAAATTGCAATTTCCTCGGCGATGAACGGACCGCCGGCGCCCAGGCCGTGACGGAAACCCTCGCGGAGCTGGCTCAGGAATGGAAGGCATTCTCCTGGGATGGCGTGCGCCTGCTGATCAGCGCGGCCAAGGTGGACAAGCGCAAGGTGCTGTTCAAAACCATCGACAAAATCGGCGCCGTCGAAAGTTTTGAAGCCTGGTCTCCGGACGACCGCGATTGGGCGGACCGGGCCGAGGCCTGGGCGCGGAAGGGGATTCGCGCGAGGCAGAAGGAGATTTCCGACGAAGCCCTGGCCGAGTTGATCAGCCGTGTCGGGGCGAACGCGCGCCTGCTGGACAGTGAAATTGAAAAGCTCTCGCTCTACGTGGGCGATCGAACCTCGATCCAGGCGGAGGACGTCGCCGCCATTTGCGCGCGCAACAAATCGGCGCGCGCCTTTGCCCTGGCCGACGCGCTGGGCGACCGGGACCTGCCGCGTCTCCTGCGCCGGCTGGACGACGAGTTGTGGGGCATGAAATTCGATTCGCAAAAATCCGAAATCGGCCTGCTCTACGGCCTGATTGCCAAAGTGCGCGCGATGCTCCTGTTGAAGGAAATGCTGCGGGAAGGTTGGATCAAGCCGGAGGCGGATTACCAGCGGTTCAAAGCGCAGCTCG
>JBEKFT010000123.1:0-5487 GCA_050013175.1 Verrucomicrobiota bacterium | reverse complement strand
ATTTGACGCCGGTGGCAGCGCCCGGGTCGCAGACCCGTTCGAAGCCGAGGATGTCCCGGCATCAATCGGCGGTCTCGTTGCTGGCGGCGATGGCCTCCGAGAAGAGGCTCAGCACTTCCGCGCGCGCCAGGGCTCCAATCAGCCGGTTCTCCTTGAGCGTGTTCACCACGGGAATATTGCGCTGCTCGCTCGCCAGCACCACCGGCAGTGCGTCCAGAAGCCGTTGGTTGGGCGTCACACACGGCGGAGGCGGCCGCATGACATCGTAGGCAATCACCGCGCTCAGCTCGCTGCCCGCATTCAAATACTCCTTCAAATCCTGCAAGGCGACGATCCCGACCAATTGCTGCTTGCCATCCACCACCGGCAGGAAGTTGTTCGGGCTGGTCAGAAAGCGATTCGCAATTTCATTCAGCGTCGCCCCTTCGCGGATCGGCGGCACCGGTGCGCGCATCAGGTCCCCGACGGCCTGTTCCGTGGGCACGCCGGCCTGGACGGGCTCTCCCCTCGGCGGCAGCCCTTTCCGGCGCAGCGGTTCCGTGTAGATCGAATCCGAATGCAACCGGTTGGCGACCAGGGTGGCAACGACGCAACCCAGCATCAGCGGCGGCATCAGGGAATAGTCGAGCGAAATCTCAAAAACCATGATCATTGCCAGAAGGGGCGAACGGGTCGTGGCGGCCAGCATGCTCCCCATGCCCACGACGGAGAAGACGGTGATGGGCATTTCGTGCGCGGCCCCGAGGTGTTGCAGCTCGGCCCCGAACAATGCGCCCAAACTGGCGCCGAGAAACAATGTGGGAGTGAAGACTCCCCCGACCGCTCCCGATCCGACCGTTGCGAGCGTGGCCAGCAATTTGGCGAGCAGCAGCCCGAGCAGGAACAGGCGGGGAAACTCCTCGTTCATGAAGTCATCGTGCAAAATCCGGTTGGTGACCGAGTAGCCGTTTCCCCACACACCGGGAAATTGCACCGCAATGATTCCGACGATCAGACCGCCCAAAGCCAGCTTGATGTAAATCGGAATCTTCAATTTGCTGAAGTATTCCTCGCTGCCGTGAAGCATTTTCAGTAACACCGCACCCAGGACGCCACACGCGATGCCCAGCAACACAAACCACGGCAGTTGCGTCACACTGGTGAATTCAAACGGAGGAATCGAATACCAGGGCTTAATGCCGAAGAAGCTCCGCGACACCATCGTGGCCACGACGGAAGAGAATACCAGAGGCGCGAAGAGGTTCATCGAAAAGTTGCCCAGCACGATCCACGAGGCGAACACCGCCCCGGAAATGGGCGCGTTGTAAGCCGCGGCGATGCCCGAGGCCGCGCCACAGCCCACGAGCAAGCGCAGTCGGTAGGGCGGCCACTTCGCGAGTTGCCCCCACTTCGACGCCATCGTGGCGGAAAGCTGCACGATGCCCCCCTCGCGCCCGATGGAACCACCGGTGCCGATCGTCATCAGCGCCGAGACAAACTTGATCAGCCCGCTTCGGAGCGGCAGCCGGCCGTCGCCGGCCACGACCACCTCCAGGAGATTGCCCGACCCTTGTTGCCGGACCAATCGAAGCCCCCAATAGAGAACCAGGCCGGCGCAAAGGCCGCCGACCGTCGGCAGGAGGACCCGGCTGGACCTGTCCATCATTTCCCCCACTTCCACGATGTCGCCCGGACGACGCAGGAACAGCAGCTTCACCGACTCCGTCGCATAATAAAAAAACAGGTTGACCAGGCCGCCGATCACTCCGACGCCGCCGGCCAGCACCAGATGAAACGCCGCCTCGCTGAACCGGAGCTTCTCGCGGATGCGCAACAGCCGCTGCCAATGACGGTGAAGAAAGGCTTGCATCGCACCAATTCTTCCTTTTGCCAGTGGTTGCACGAATCGACTCTAACAGCCGTTCGCCACTTTGACGAGCCCGACTGCGAAGAGGATTGTGCAATGCAGCGGTTCTTCGCCCGGGTTGAAAAAAACGAGGGCCGTCAGTTCCTTCACACCGTGGCGCCCGTCATGAGCGTTGCCAATATCCCCTGTGTCCCTCAAACTGTCGGCCGCATGAGCAAGAGATTCTATGTCACGACCGCGATCGACTACGTGAACGGCCAGCCGCACCTCGGCCATGCCTATGAAAAAATCGTCGCCGACGTGATCGCGCGCTCGCGGCGGAGTCTGGGCCAGGAAGTGTTCTTTCTTACCGGCCTCGACGAACACGGGCAAAAAGTCGAGCAGGTGGCCGCGGCTCAGGGTAAAGAAACCCAGGCTTATTGCGATGAAATGGCGCAAAGCTGGAAGGCGTTTGCCGGCAGGCTGAACCTGACCCACGACGATTTTGTGCGCACCACCGAGCCGCGGCACCAGGAAATCGTCCGGGCCTGCCTCTCGCGAGTCAATGCCTCGGGGCACATTTACAAAAAGATTTACAAGGGATTCTATTCGACCAAGGAGGAGACCTTTCTGACCGAGAAAGACCGCCGGCCCGACGGGACATTTGACGCCGCCTGGGGAGAGGTCATTGAACTGGAGGAGGAGAATTACTTCTTCAAGCTCAAGGACCAGCAGGCATGGCTGATCGGGCATATCGAGCAGAACCCGTCTTTTGTCCGTCCCGATTATCGGCGCCATGAAGTGCTGGGTTTTCTGAAGAATAACGTGTTGGAGGATCTCTGCATCAGCCGGCCGATTTCCCGGTTGAGTTGGGGGATTCCCCTGCCCTTCGATCCCAATTACGTCACGTATGTCTGGTTTGATGCACTGGTCAACTACATCAGCATCCCCGCGGCGCACGGCGATCCGGCGGTGGCCGGTGGCTTGAACTGTGAATCCCCGCTTTCGAGCGCCCGCCTCTCCCTGTGGCCTGCCGACATTCATCTCATCGGAAAGGACATTTTGAAGTTTCACGCGGTTTACTGGCCGATCATGCTCAAGGCCATGGGTCTGCCGTTGCCCCGGCAGGTTCTGGTGCATGGGTGGTGGCAGAAGAACGGCGAACGCATGAGCAAAAGCACCGCCAACGTCGTAGATCCGGTCGCGGTCATCGATGAATGGGGCGTCGATGCGTTCCGGTATTACGTGCTGCGCGAACTCGACATCGGCCCGGATGGAAACTGGACCGATTCCGGCTTTGCAGCGCGCTATTCCGCCGAGCTTGCCAACGGCCTGGGCAATTTGGTGAACCGTTCCCTCTCCATGCTGCGACGCTACCGCCAAGGCCAGGTCCCGCCTCTCTCGGATGAACTTTCCGCGGACGCGCTAAAAGTCATCACGGAAACACGGTCGCTCCTCGAACAGAATCATCTCCAGGCCGCGCTGCAATCGATCTGGTCGTTGATCACCCGCGCCAATCAGTATGTGGACCGGACCGCGCCCTTTAAACTGGCGAAAGATCCCGCCCAGGCCCGGCGGTTGGATGAGGTGCTCTATAATCTCGCCGAGGCATGCCGGATCCTGGCTGTATTGCTCTGGCCGTTCCTGCCGGATACCGCGGCCAAAATCTATTCCCAACTCGGGCTCTCCGACACGCCGGACAGATTCTCCGCCGCAAACTGGGGCGGACTGACCCCGGGACATCAAACGGGCGAACCGGCCCCGTTGTTTCCAAGAAGGGACGCCTGAGGGTCCGCGTCCGATCAACCCGCCCGGCCATCCAACGCCTTGAGGCTGCGCTCGAAAATCTCCTCGGGCGTGCCCTCTGCCGAGACGGAGACCAGCAAGCCTTTGCTGCGATAGAACTCGGACAGCGGCGACGTGCTCTTCTCGTACGCCGCCATTCGAACGCGGATGGATTCAGGCCGGTCGTCTTCGCGCTGATACAGGGCCGCGCCGCAATGGTCGCAAATGCCGCTCATTTTCGGAGGGCGCGTGGTAACATGAAAGACCGATTTGCAGACGGAGCAAGTCCGGCGGCCGCTCAGGCGCGCGACGATCTGTTCCAGCGGCAGGTCGTAGCTCAACACCGCCTCGAGCGCCACTTTCTGCTTCCCCAATGCCTCTTCCAAAGCCTCGGCCTGGGCGACAGTCCGTGGAAAGCCGTCCAGCAGGAAGCCGCCGCGACAACGAAGGCATCCGGAGCGCTCCGCCACCAGTCCGAGAACGATTTCATCGGGCACCAGATCCCCCCGACGCATGTAACCCAGCGCGCTCGTCATGTTCGGAGTGCGGTCGCAGGCATCCAGGGTCTTGGCGGCGCGGAAAATATCTCCGGTGGACAGATGGCATGCGCCCAATCCTTCCGAAAGCAATTCAGCCTGCGTCCCTTTGCCCACGCCCGGGGCGCCGAGCAACACCAGTCGATGTGGATGCGCCAGCTTCTTCGGAGCCACCTTGCACTGCGCAGTGCCGCCTTTGAGCCACGCCGTTCGATCGGATTTTACCTGCATAATAAGCCTTAAATATGACGCCCGGCGCGCCGCAACCATTCCCGCCCCTCGACGGGCACTCGGCGGCGTTTACCCGAGCCTTCATAGGCTATTGAACCGGAACGGACAGGATTGCGACACACGAAGATTGGCCTTTTCTGGACATCTTTTGACCGGCAAGAAGGACGAACAGAACGCGGCTCGATCCACCCGATCAACGCCGGCCTTGAGAGGAGCTGTGGAATCCGGAGGACACGCGGCCCCGGACCTGTCCCTGAAAGGAGGCCCGGAAACCGGGCTGAACGCCGAACCTGCTTTGGAATCCGGCCCTGACTCCAAATCCACGCCGATGAAAGCGGTCGAAGCCAACACCACCGTAAAACCAGGGATAACCCACAAAACAACTATAATACGGGTAATACGAGTACCCGTAACATGGCGTTGCCGTCTGATACGGGATGACATAGACGGTCGAGGCCGGCGCTTCCTGCGAATCGGGCTGACTGTAAACCGCCTGAGAGGAAGGCGGCGTTCCATTATCGTCCGGCACGGAAGGGCTTTGGGCAACCATTCGGGCCCCCTGCGCCATGTTTTTTTGCTTTTGCTTTAACATGGCCGATATCACGGGCTCGGAAACCCCCACGTCGTGCAGATAGACGATCTGATGGGCATCGAGGTTGTACACCGTGCCCGCGTTGTCAATGTAAGCCAGAATCACAGAATCCCCCACCCTGGCGCTCGCCAATTTCACGATGTCCGCCACGCCCGGCGCCAGGTTGGGAGCCGTCGCTTGGGTGGAAATCGAAGGGATCGCAGCGGTTGCTCCATCTCCAGTATTTGCGCTGGAATACTCCCCGGCCACTGCAATCCAACAGAGAAGGGCGGCAAGAGCCAATCCACCAAGACCGTGTAACGCAGCGTTCATAACCTGATTCTATTTTACTCTAGCATCTCCCCGCCCGGATCGCCAGTTGAATCCAGCCAATCGGTCAGTCAGGTGGCCAATCCATGAGGGTGTGGGGACGGCCTCGTCCCAATTATGTTTACACAAAATAATTGGTTCCTGGGGACGCGGCCGCCCCCACCCCGATATCGCCCCCTTCATGAATTGCCCCTGCTCAGTCATGCCAT
>JBEKFT010000122.1:0-5503 GCA_050013175.1 Verrucomicrobiota bacterium | reverse complement strand
CGGCCAGATCGGAGGGGAGTCAAGATCATGTTAATCTGCAGTCTCGCATTTTTAGTTGTCGCCCTGCTCATGGCGTTGCTCGATTTGGGAGGGGACGCTGGCATCGCAACGTGGTTTGCTGAAGTCTGCTTCGCAATCTCCGTGGCGTTGTTTCTCTCGTCGCTGATCTCCCATTACCGGCGGTCGCACGGACGAATCACCGGGACAAATTCAGGCCGCTGAACATCCAAACCGCGCCGGAAAAATGTCGATCGAGCAAAATTCCATTCTCGCTTCGGGGCCGGCGATTGGTTATATGTTATGGGCCATGCAGCCCAAAAAACCGAACGGAGTGATGCGGCTCCTCATCATCGATGATGAAGAGAACATCCGCCGGACCACGGCTGTGGCGCTCGAAGCCATCGGATATGAAACGACGTGCGTGGCGGACCGCGCCGCGGCGCTCAAAGAACTCGAAAACGGACGGTTCGACATCGCATTTCTGGACTTGAAACTAAACGGAGAAAGCGGGCTGGACTTGCTGCCGGAACTGCTGGAGATCGATCCGCGGCTGGAAGTGGTCGTCTTCACCGCCTACGCTTCGATCGAGACGGCCGTGGAAGCGATGCGCCGCGGCGCGGTGGATTATCTGCCCAAACCGTTCACGCCGGACCAGGTGCGGCAGGTGGTCGGCAGAATCCTTGAGAACCGCAAGCTGCGCGAGCGCGTGGCCGAACTCGAGTCCCGGTTGGCATCGGACGCCCCGACCACCGATCTTGACACCGCCGAGCCGGCCATGCAGAAGGTGCTGGAACTCGCGTTCAAGGCTGCGGCGACCCCGGCCAACATTCTGTTGCTCGGCGAAAGCGGCACGGGCAAAACGGTTGTGGCCCGCGCCATCCATGCCAACAGCCCCCAGAAGGAGAATGCCCTCGTCACCGTCAGTTGTCCAAGTCTCTCCCGTGAACTGCTGGAAAGCGAATTATTCGGCCACGTCAAGGGCGCGTTCACCGGCGCGGTGGCGGACAAAGTCGGCAAGGTCGCAGGCGCCGAGGGCGGCACGCTGTTTCTGGATGAAATCGGCGAACTGCCCCTCGAGGTGCAGCCCAAGCTGCTCCGCCTTCTCCAGGAAAGGGAATACGAACGGGTCGGTGAGACCAAAACCCGCCAGGCCAACGTGCGCTTGATGGCAGCCACCAATCGGAACCTGGATAAAGCCGTCCAGGAAGGCCGCTTTCGGGAGGATCTCTACTACCGTTTGAATGTCATCGCGATCCAGATGCCGCCCTTGCGGGAACGCGTCGGCGACGTGATACGGATCGCCGACAGTTACCTCCGTTTTTTTTCGCGCCAATGCGGCAAGCAGCTCAGGGGCTTCTCCCGCGAAGCCGCCCAGGCGTTGCGACAGTATCCCTGGCCCGGGAATCTGCGCGAACTCCGGAACGTCATCGAACGCGCCGTGATCCTGGCTGGCAGCCACGAAGTGGATCTGCCGGATCTGCCCGAAAAGCTTTCCCAAACCTCCCCGCCCAAAGCCCAGGGAGTCCAGGTGGGGGCCGATGTTTCGCTGGAGCTGCTGGAGAACGAACACATCGCCCGCGTCATCCAGCACACCGCCACCATGGAGGAGGCGGCGAAGGTCCTGGGCATCGATCCGGCCACACTCTACCGCAAGCGGAAAAAATTGATTGCCTGAGGGGATCCAGGACGGGCCGAGCTATCCAATTTATGTTGCGCGCGCGTTTGTTCCTGAGCCTCCTGCCCTTCGCCCTCATGCTCCTGGCCATGGGCGTCTATTCCATCGCCCTCTTCTCGCAACTGGCGGAAAGCGTCGATCGCGCCGTTGCCGGCCATTACGAGAGCATTTTCGCCGCGCAGGGAATGAGCCATGCCCTGGCGGGCATGGAACGGGAGCTGCAATTTGCCGCCACCACCCGCAGCACGGACACCAAACTGTTCGCAGAGTACCAGAAATGGTTCGAGGAAAACCTCGCGCTCCAGCGGAAAAGCGTCGCCACGTCCCCCGGGATCCGGGATCTGAACGCGCAATTGTCCACCAACTACAGCGCGTTCCTCAAACTCCTCGGAACGCCGGTCGCGCTCCGACCGCACCTGAACGATCAACAGGAACAGGCGCTCGCATCCGTCACGGCCCGAATGGAGGGGCTCCTGGACAGGATGCGCGATCAGAATTACCGGAGCGTGCTCGCCACCAGTGAGACGATCGAGCAAACCACCCGGGCCGTGACCCGCCTGATGATCGTCGGAATGGCAATCGTGCTGACGTTCTCCGGCTACACCTTCTATCAGCTCAGCCGCTCGATTCTGCATCCGATTCAGTTGCTGACCCGGGCGACGCGCGAGCTGGGAGAAGGCCATGCGGCCCAGCCGGTGCCGGTCGTTTCGCGCGATGAACTGGGCCAACTGGCGGTGTCCTTCAACACCATGGCCGCCCAACTCGAGGAGTACCGCCAGAATACCTCGGAGGAAATCGTCCGGCTCCACCGCACCACCGAATCCACGCTCGCCTCGTTCCCGGACCCGATCTTCGTCCTGAACCAGGAAGGCCGCGTCGTGCTCCGCAACCCCGCCGCGGACGATCTCGTCGCCGCGCTCCGGCTGGACGGCCAGTTGCCCGACCGGCTGCAGACCGTCGCCCGCAAAGCCCTCGACAGCGGCCAAAATTTTTTGCCGCACAGTTTTCAGGAGGCCGTTTCCTACCGGATCAACGGCGCCGATAAATATCTCCTGCCGCGCATCGTCGCGATGCGCACCAAGGAGAACGCGCCGTTCGGCGTGGCGGTGGTGCTGTACGACGTCACCCGGTTCCGGCTCCTGGACTCCGCGAAGACCGACCTAGTGGCGAGCGTGAGCCACGAGTTGAACACCCCGCTCACGAGCGTTCGGATGGCGCTCCATCTGCTGCTCGAGAAAAGTGTGGGCGCGCTCACCGCGCAACAGGAGGAGCTGCTTCGGGCCGCCCGCAACGATACGGAACGGCTGCTGCGCATCCTCCACGATCTGCTGGACCTGGCGCGGTTGGAGGAAGGCAGCGCCGGATTACGCAAGGAGCCGGTCTCCCCGGCGGAACTGCTCCACGGCGTGATCGAGGACACCGCCGACAAGGCCGCGTCGCGAGGCCTCAAGATGCGCTGCGCCCTCGAGTCCGAACTGCCGCCGGTGTCCGTGGACCGTCAACGGATCAGCCATGTGTTCAGCAATATCATCGCCAATGCCATCAAACATTCCCCTGAAGGCGGGCAAATCCTCCTCACGGCCGCCCGCGCCGCGGACAACAGCGTGGAATTCTGCATCTCCGACCAGGGCCCCGGCATTCCCCAGGAATATCAAAGCCGGATTTTCGACCGCTTCTTCCGGGCGCCGGGCCAGACCAAGCCCGGCGCCGGCCTCGGACTGTCCATCGCCCGGGAAATCACCATCGCCCATGGCGGGCGCATCGGCGTCAAAAGTTCACCCGGCCACGGCAGCACCTTCTGTGTCGCCTTGAAAGCCGCCGCCAAACCCGCGTAGCGGCAGGGACAGCGGCGCGGACAGCCTTGTCCGCGAGGTGAAAAAAACATCCAACACCCAACACCCAACATCTAATGGGAAGAAGGCAGCGTTTCCGCGAATGACGCCAACGATCGCGAATTGGAGTTGAACCGCATCCAACCGTTTGGCCATGAACGTCGGGCATCATTTCGAACGATGCCTGAAGTATCTTGAAAAGGGAGGCCAGACTTCGCTTCAGAGGATTCATCCTCCAAGAACTTAAGATGTTAAGCACATCTTCAACCACTCCGCCTCGCTCAGGATCCGGATGCCAAGCTCGCGCGCCTTGTCCAGCTTCGAGCCGGCTTCCGCGCCGGCCAGAACGAAATCCGTTTTCTTGCTCACGCTGCCGGTCACTTTCCCTCCAAGCGATTCAATCTTCGCCGTCGCCTCTTCGCGTGTCACCGTGGGCAGCGTGCCGGTCAGCACAAACGTTTTCCCGGCGAAGCTTCCGGCCGCCGTCACCGTGGCGCCGGGCTTCTCGCTTTGCGGTTTTATTCCCAATTCGCGGATGCGGGCGAGAACTTTCCTTCCGGCGGTTGAGGCAAAATAATCCAGCACGCTCGCCGCCGCCACCGGACCGACTTCCTGCAGCCTGGCTTTCAAGCCGCCCGCCTCCAACCGTGATTCGATCGCTTCAATCTCCGCTTTGAGAGTAGCGTCACGCTGCTCGCGCTTGGCTTTCTCAACTTCGGTCTTCGGCGGATTCCTGCGCGAGCGCGGACTGATTTCGGCACGTTCGCTTTCCTTCGCACCCAGGTCGCGGATGTCGCGCAGGACTTCGGAGCCGGCGAGGGCCTCCAGCGAACCGTGCGTGGCGGCGAGTTGTTTCGCGGTGGCTTCGCCCACGTCGGCAATCGCCAGCGCGTGAATCCACCGGGACAGCAGAGCGGTTTTGGCGCGGCGGAGCGCCTCGAGAATTTTCGTGGCGTTCTTTTCGCCGAATACGCGCGGCTCGTCGTCCGTGCCGAGATTCAGTTTGCCGAGCGGCTCGAGTTTCAGGTTGAACAGGTCGAGCGGTTCCTTGACGAGGCCGCGCTCGACCAGTTTGTCGGCGACGCTGCCGCCGAGCGATTCGAGGTCGAGCGCCTTGCGTTGCGCGAAATACTCGACGCGCCGCATGAGTTGCGCCGGGCAGCCAGCAATGTTCCGGCAGCGCCACGCCACTTCCTCGGCGGCGTCGGCGGAAACTTTCTCCTTCGCAATCGGCCCGCCGCACGCGGGGCACTTGCCGCCAACGTGCGCGAACAGGTCAAATTCCTTGGCGCCAGGCGGACGGTTGGTTTTCACCACCTCGAATATTTCCGGGATGACCATGCCGGCCTTGCGGATGACGACGGTATCGCCGATGCGGATGTCTTTGCGGCGGATTTCATCCTCGTTGTGGAGCGTGGCGCGCGAAATTGTCGAACCTTGCACAAACACGGGTTCCAGTTCAGCCACGGGGGTCAGCACACCGGTGCGACCGACTTGCACGGTGATGCTTTTCAACACCGTCTCAGCGGGCGTGATCCAGGGAATGGGCTTGTGGACGATGGCATAGCCGGGCGCGCGGCTGCGGCCGGGAATGCGCGGCCAGTCGGCCAGCGTGTTGACCTTGAGCACGATGCCGTCAATCTCGTAGGGCAACTGCCGGCGCAGGTCGCGGTCTTCGTCGTAATGCGCGACGACTTTGTCCGCGTACATTTTCAGAACCTGCTCGATACCGTCGCAAACCCACCAGAGTTTTTGCGTGGGCAAACCGAATCGCGCGAGTGCCTCGAGCATTTCGGAATGTTTCCCGAACTCGATGCCGTCGCACGCGCCGGTGGCGTAAAACACGGCGCGAATGGGGCGCTGCGCCACGAGGCGGGGATCGAGTTGCTTGAGCGTGCCGGCGGTGGCGTTTCGGGCGTTGGGAAACGTCTTTTCACCGGCGGCGGCAAGCCGGGCGTTGACGGCCTCGAATTCCTTCGCCGCCATATACGCCTCG
>JBEKFT010000121.1:0-5511 GCA_050013175.1 Verrucomicrobiota bacterium | reverse complement strand
CTGAGGGTGGAGCCGATCCGAAGGCGGTGCTGCCTCTCCCGGTTCCGGTCGCTGTGGTCCAGGCGCAGCGCCTCGGTGAAACACCGGAGCGCTCCCAGGAGTTCGCCGGATTCCACCGCACGGTTTCCGTAGGCGACGTTGGCGCCCGCCTGACGGTGACGGGATTCAACGACGTTTCTCCATTCGCCGCAAGCCGGATACAAGACGGCGGCCAGTGTGATTGCCGTCAGCGCCAGGATACCGGCCATTCTCTTCAGACCGGCCAGACGTCGTTCCAATAATCTCAAGCGCTTGATCGATTTGCCATTCGCCAGCACCAGGAGGTCCGCGTGCATATCCAAAGCGGATTGGTATCGCTTGTTGACGTCGTTTCGGCAGGCCTGGAGGATCACTTCGTTGAGCTCCAAAAACAACTCGCGATCCGGAAGCTGGTCCAAACGGGTCGGCAAGTCGGGAAACTCATGGCGATCCTTGCCCGTGCTGGCTTCGTAAAGGACCTTGCCCAGACCATAGACGTCCGCCTGCGGACTGCCGGGGCCTTCGGGGGGAATAAAGCCTTCCGTGCCGACGTACGAGCGGGCTTCAGCCAAGTCGGCCACCAGGCCGATGTCGGTGAGCTTGGGCACGCCCTCCGCAAAGATGATGTTCGAGGGTTTCACGTCCCGGTGCACCAATCCGTGGCTATGGAGTTCAGCCAGCGCAAGGCTCAGGTCGAGGCCGAGCTGCAGGCATTCGTCGAAGGACAGCTTCCTGCGCAGCGAAATCACCCGGGCCAATGTTCTTGGGGAATAGTGCTTCGGATCGGTGTGCCGGCCCGACGCCTGGTCGTCGCCCAACTCCATCACATAATAAAAGTACCCCTGCTCTTCGTTGATGCCGATGTGAAGAACGTCGATCAGGCCTTGATGCGAGCGGGAGATGGGTTCGAATTTCCGGATACCGGACAGTTCCCGTTCGAAGGGTCGCTCATGGTCGAAGGTTTTGCGGTGAACGATTTTCACCGCCCGATAGACCCCCATCCTGTTGCGGGCGAGCCAGACTTCGCCGTAGCTTCCGTGCCCGATGCAATGGAGCAATTCATGATCGGGGATGCAGACCGACCGGGACCAACCCTCGGGCATCGGGCCGGCGTGCGCCTCCACCCGCTTCGTTCGCCCGCCGTTGCTGGCATCCCTGTCGTCGTCCATGTCAATTCCTTGTGCCGCAGATTAAAATGCCGCGGACGGGCCGCCGCAATCCTTTTCTCCCCAATGACGGCTGCTTCGCGCCATTAGAATTATTCAGGAGACACTTACATTCCCCTGGCTTGCAGACAGGAGATTTCCTTTGCAATGAGACGCTGGATCCGGTGTTTGATCAGATAGACTTTGCCTGGGCTGATTTCCAGCGTGCTCGAGACTTTTGACACCGGCCATTTTCTGAACACATAAAGATCGAAGGCCTGGTAGTGTTTGGGGTCAACTTTCTTTTTGATGCGATGGATCGCGGCCTCCATGAGGTTTTCCTGCCACTCCTCCTCCCAGAGGATTTCCAATTTCAGCCCCGCTGGATCGGCGACGTGCTCGAGAGTTGCGGTTTCAGTGGAAGTCCCCACCCGTCCTCTTGCGGATTCCAGGCGCCTGTCCCGGCGGCGCAACTGATCGGCGATCCGCCAGCCGGTCAACCGCATCAACCAGTTCTTGAATGAGCCTTTTTTGGAATCATACTGCGAGCGCGACACGCCCTTCAGGACGGAGAGCAGCGTTTCCTGAACCAGATCCTGCGCCTCCGAATCCGTCAGTCCCGCCCTGATGCCGGTGTGATAGATCAGTTTCCAATACGTGTCAAAAAAGACCCGCCAGCTCTCCTGATCCTTCCAGTCCTTGAGCCGGCTCAGCAAGGACTGCCGGGTCGGGATGGATTCGGTGCCGTGGCTCACTTGGTTTGATCCTTCCCCGAGCAATACGCTGCGAACGGACATTTCGTCAATTGTTTTCGACCTCTAATATTTGGGCTTTGAAGGCGTGTGTTTCGATTTAGACTGGCGGCGTGACGGTCCTTGATGGCATTCAAAAAAGCGCGGAGTTTCTGGCGGCCAAAGAGGTCGAGTCGCCGAGGTTGCAGGCGGAATTGCTGCTCGCCCACGTGTTGCGCTCGCCGCGCATGCAGTTGTACTTGAGTTTCGACCGCGTCCTGGCCCCGGCGGAGGTGGACGGTCTGCGTGAACTGGTGCGGAGGCGGGGCCGGCGCGAGCCCTTGCAGCACATCGTCGGCTCCACTTCGTTTTGCGGGCTGGAAATCGCCGTGAACCGGCACGTGTTGATCCCGCGTCCCGAAACCGAATTGCTCGCCGAAGCCGGCTGGACCTTTCTCTCCGCCCTCGGCTCCGGGCCGCCGACCGCGCTGGATTTCGGCACGGGCAGCGGGTGCATCGCCATCGCGCTGGCCACCCGTTGTCCGGCCGCGCGCATGCACGCGACGGACGTTTCGCAGGAGGCGATTGCCCTGGCGGGCCGGAATGCGGGGAGCCACGGTGTGGATGATCGGATCCAGTTCGTCCACGGCGACGGCCTGGGGGCGCTGCCTCCGGAAATCCGGTTCGACCTGATCGTCAGCAACCCGCCCTACGTCCCGAGCGCCGAAATCGAAGCGCTCGAACCGGAGGTGCGCGAGCATGATCCCCGGTGCGCGCTCGACGGCGGGCCGGACGGTCTGGATTATTTCCGCCGGCTGGCGCGGGAAGCGGCCTCCTTTCTCAAACCGGAGGGCCGCCTCATGCTCGAGTTCGGCGCGGGACAGGAGAAGCCGGTCGCCGGAATTCTCGAAGGGCAAAACTGGGTTGTCGAAGCCATCCGGGAGGACTACACTCAGCGCCCGAGAATGTTGATCGCGAAAGTTTGAGTCATATCGCAGGGACGCGGGGACAGGGATGTGTCCACTCCTGCTCCGGGCCTTTGCGCCTCTGCGATCCACTGGAACCATCATGGAAAGTTTATTGATCAAGGGCGGCGTGCCGCTGTGCGGCGATGTCACTATCAGCGGCGCCAAGAACGCGGTGCTGCCCATCATGGCGGCGGCGTTGCTGACCCGCGAGCCCTGCGTCATCCGCAGGGTGCCGGCGCTGAGCGATGTGACATTCATGGGGCAGATCCTGACCTGCCTCGGCGCCGAGGTCCGATTCGAGGGCGATTCGGTCTGCATCCGGGCCGACAAAATCAAGGGGACAGGCGATTACGATTTGATCCGGAAAATGCGCGGCTCGATTTGCATCATGGGGCCGATGCTTGGCCGGTTGAAGAAGGCGGCGGTGTCGCTGCCCGGGGGTTGTGTCATCGGCGCGAGGCCCATCAATCTGCATTTGAAAGGATTTGAAGCGCTGGGCGCCAGGGTGACCATTGCGAACGGCTACGCGCGGGCGAGCGCGAAGCGGTTGATCGGCGCCGACATGTTTCTCGGCGGGCGGGCCGGATCGACGGTGCTGGGCACCGCCAATGTCATGATGGCCGCCACGCTTGCCGAGGGCGTGACCGTCATCGACAGCGCGGCCTGCGAGCCCGAGGTGGTGGACCTGGCGAATTTCCTGAACGCCATGGGGGCAAAGATCACGGGCGCGGGCAGTCCGACCCTCACCATCACGGGTGTGAAACAACTGCACGGCACCGAATACGAAGTCATTCCCGACCGGATCGAAGCCGCCACGTATGCGATCGCGGCGGCGGCGACCCACGGCGAGGTCACCTTGCGGGGCGCGCGCTACGATCACCTGCACGCGGTGTTCGACAAACTGAACGGCGCGGGCGTGAGGATCGACAGAAAAGGCTCGGCCATCATCGTCCGCCGCAATGGCCGGCTGAAGCCGGTGGACATTACGACGCTGCCTTACGCGGGTTTTCCCACCGACATCCAGGCGCAGATGATGGCGCTGATGACTCTGACCCCCGGCATCAGCATCATCACCGAGCGGATATTCGAATCCCGGTTCATGCACGTCAGCGAACTGGCCCGGCTCGGGGCGGATATTGAAATCGAAGGGCCGAGCGCGATCGTCAAGGGCGGCAAGCCATTGAGCGGCGCGCCGGTCATGGCGAGCGACCTGCGCGCCTCCGCGGCGCTCGTGATCGCCGGATTGGCGGCCAGCGGCACCACCCAGGTCAACCGCGTCTATCACCTGGACCGCGGCTACGAGCAGATGGACGCCAAATTGCGCAAGCTCGGCGCGCGCATCCAGCGCATCGAAGAGCAATGATCTCCATTCGAACGCCGGATTTGTCCAGAGTCTAGACTGTGGAACGGGCGGGGAGGTGAGAACCGTCCGAAGTCATCCGTATTTATTCGGAGCGGGTTTATTCACTTTTTTTGGAACCAACAGGGCGTCCGTGCCTCCCATAAATGAATCGCCCATTGATCGTCAGGAATTCAGAAAGCTGTTTTATGTTAAAGAACCGGAATCCCGCAGTTCACCGTCGAGAACTTCCCCTGTTGAAGCAAGTGGCCCTCTCACTTTCTCTGGCGAGTCTAACCTGCTGCAGCGCCCTTGCGAACGCAACTATAACGGGGGCCTACTGGGATTACGGCACCGGGTCCATAGCGTGTTATGATCAATATGACAGTGCCACTCCCGACGTACTCACAATCTTCGGAACCCAGACCGGGCCGACCGGGGGGATGAGCGGGTGGGTGACCACGGACACTTCCGGGGATCCGAATCTGACATTAAACCACAGCATCAATAACGACAGCGGCCAGAACTGGACGGAGTACGTCGTGGACGTCTTTATGAGCGTGGACTTCTCGTTCTCAGGGATCACGGTGTCCAATCCCACCGGTTGGGTCGGCGGTGTTTCCTTTGCGCACCAGCAACTCTCGCCCACTTCGTGGGAGGGAGAAATCGTCTATTCCGAAAACGGCGGCCCGCCCGTAAACACGATCGCGGGCGACCCCAACAACGTCCTGGATTTTTCCTACACAGTAAGTTTCAGCGGCAACACTTTCTACAGTATCACGGAACAGGTGACTGCTGTCCCTGAGCCGAGCGCGTTCAGCCTGCTGATTGGCGGTGGTCTCCTTCTGGGTGCATGGACCACCGCCAGTCGCCGGCGATCGACGAAGACGCTCGCAAAGGGCTGATGATTCGACACGCTTTGTCGGCGGCCCGGGCGACTCAGCCGTGCCGCCGGGCATTGGCGGGACGGAAGAGCTAAACTGTCACTTTTCCAGGATCGCCCCTTTCAGGCAGGCTTGCCCCAGAGTCTCGAAAAACAGCGCCTGGTCCTGGTTGTCCTTGAATATCGCTTCGCGCCGGCACCCCCGGCTCCTCACGTGACAAACCACCCCCTCGCATTCCACTCGGAATCTCCGTGCCGTCATTGATCGCGAAAACGCCCGATAAACCCAAGTTGTGTCAATACTCAGGACTGATAAGCATTAAGGGCGATGGTGATTGAGCGAGGCGGTCGCCTCGCGGTAAAGAAGTTGTCGTTCGATAGAGATAAAATGAACAACAACAACCTTGAACCGAAAGGCGACCAATGA
>JBEKFT010000120.1:0-5525 GCA_050013175.1 Verrucomicrobiota bacterium | reverse complement strand
CTGGGTGGAAATTGAGGGAAAGGGGCTTCAGGAGGGGGATTCGGTGGTCACGGTTGGGGCTTACGGGTTGCCGGAGAAAACGAAAATCCGCGTGGTGAATCCCTGATGCAGACGAAGGGTTCAATGGAAAGGGGAGGGCGCACACACCTTGGCCGCTTTGCCGTCCGGCATGTGCTGGCCATCACGTTCATCGCGGCGGCCCTGTGCCTGGCGGGAGTCTTCTCGGCGTTGCACATGGCGTCGTCGGTTTTCCCGCGAACCAATTTCCCGCGTGTTGTCATCCTGCTGAACAACGGCATCATGCCGGCCGACGAAATGATGGCGACCATCACGCGTCCCATCGAAGAGGCCATGAAGGACATCCCGGGAGCGGTGAGCGTCCGTTCGGCCACCAGGCGGGGTGCGGCGGAAATCAACGTCTTTTTCAACTGGCATGTGGACATGGTGCAGTCCGAGCTTTATGTGCTGGGCCGGCTGGCGCAGATCAACAGCGAACTGCCGCCGACGGTTACGACCGAAGTTTCGCGGTTGACCTTTTCGGCGTTCCCGATCATCGGCATCAGTCTCACCAGCCCCACTCGCGATCTGACGTCATTGTGGGACACGGCAAGCTACAATTTGAAACCGCGCTTCCTGCAGATTCCAGGGGTGGCGAGGATCGACGTGGTCGGCGGACGCCGGCCGGAATACCACGTGCTCGTGGACCCACTGAAACTGCAGGCGGCCAATCTCGGCCTCGGGGACATCACGGGCGCGCTCGTCAAAAACAACGTCGTCGCTCCGGCGGGCATGCTGGAGGAGGATTATCATCTTTACCTCACCACCGTGGACGGTCGTGTTCATTCGGCGGACGACATCGCCGCTGTTGTCATCACCGCCACCGCGGATCATCCGGTGCGCATCCAGGACCTTGCCCGGGTGGAGCGAGGCCCGGAGCCGGCCTTTACCGTGGTCACGGCTGAAGGCCGCAACGCGGTGTTGCTGAACGTCGTGAGCCAGCCTGACGGCAGCACGCTGGACATTGCGACCGCCTTGAAAGCGGAATTGAAGCAACTGCGCAAGGAATTGCCGCCGGACATGAAGCTCGCCTTTTTTTACGATCAATCGCAATTCGTGCGGGAATCGGTGGGGAGCGTGTGGGACGCCATCGTCTTCGGGTTGATTCTGTCGGTGCTAATCCTCTTTTTCTTCCTGAAGGATTGGGGCAGCGTCATGACGGCCATCGTCACAATCCCCGTTACGGTCTTGATCACGCTGGTCGCCATGAAGCTGGTGAAAATGAGCTTCAACATGATGACTTTGGGCGGCGTCGCCGCCGCGATCGGCCTGGTGATTGACGATGCGATCGTGGTGGTCGAGGCGATGTTCGCCAAAATCGCAGCCGGGCGGCCGCGGCTGGAAGGCATCCAGGAGGCCATCGGTGAAATCTTCCGTCCACTGGTCGGTTCAACGTTGACGCCGGTGGTGGTGTTTATCCCGCTGGCGTTCCTGGTGGGCGTGGCGGGGGTCTTCTTCCGGGCGCTGGCATTGACGATGGTGGTGTCACTGCTCACCTCGCTCGTGCTGGCGATCACGCTCACGCCGTCTCTGGCGGGCTGGTTCGTTCGCGACCGCGAGAAACGGGCCGGCGGCGAGGCCCACGGCGAGGCCGAAGGCGGCTTCTTGCTCGCGCACGTCCTCCGCGTCTATGAACGCTCGGTTCGGCTGGCGTTGCGACATCGCTGGCTGACGATGCTGGGGTGCGGCATGATCGCCGTTCTCGGGGTTTTCATTTATCAGAATCTTGAATCCGATTTCCTGCCGGATTTCGACGAAGGCGGTTTCGTCATTGATTACTGGGCGCCGCCGGGGACGAGCCTTACGGAGACGTCGCGCATTCTCGACGAGTCGGAAACGATTCTTCGCACCAACCCGGATGTCGGGAGTTATTCCCGGCGACTGGGTACGGAGCTGGGCATGTTCATGAGCGAACCCTATCAGGGCGATTTTGCGGTCAAGCTCAAAGCTGGCCGCAGGCACACCACCGAGGAAGTCATCGCTCAACTGCGTCATGAATTCGCCGAACAGTTCCCGATGATGCGCTGGGAATTCCCCGGCATTCTCACCGATGTGATCGGCGATTTGTCGCTGACGCCCAATCCGATTGAAATCAAGATCTTCTCGCCGGATTTGGATTGGCTGGAGAAAACAGCGCCGCGGGTCGAGTCGGAAATCCGATCGGTGCGGGGCGTGGTGGACACGTTCAATGGACTGACGGAAACCGGTCCTTCGATCAATCTGCGCGTGCGGCGCGCCGACGCCGAGAGGTTCGGTCTCACGGCCAGCGACATTGCGGAGGCGGCGAACACCGCCATGCTGGGCCAGATTTCGTCGCACATTCTCGAGGGCGACCGGATCGTGAACATCCGTGTTTTGGAGAATCCCAAGAACCTTGGCACCACCGTTGCGCTGTGTGACCTGCCCATCCGGACGCCGGGCGGCGCCGTGGTGCGGCTGAGCCAGGTGGCCGACGTTACGAAGGGGCCCAGTCAGGCGGAACGGCATCGCGAGGACTTGCGTCAGGATATTGCCGTGACCGCGCGGCTCGAGGGCCGCGACCTGGGAAGCGCCATGAAGGAGATTCAGGCCAAGCTGAGTCAGGCTGGTTGGCTTCCACCCGGCACGGTCGAATATGGGGGTCTTTACCAGCAGCAACAGGAATCCTTCCGCAACCTGTTCTTTGTGCTGCTCATGGCGTTGTTCCTCGTGTTCACCGTGCTGGTGATTGAATTTCGTTCGTTCTACGAGCCGGTTTCCATTATGTTTGGCGCGCTGCTGGCGCTGTTCGGGACGGTGGCGGCGTTGTGGATCACCGGTACGACGCTCAATATCGTCTCCTTTCTCGGTGCCATCATCGGGGTGGGCATCGTGGCAAAGAACGGCATCCTGATGCTCGACCTGGTGGGTCATCATCGCGGACAGGGAATGAATCTGGAAGACGCACTGGTGCGTTCCGGTCACCGCCGTCTTCGTCCGGTTCTGATGACGTCACTGGCGGCGGCTTTGGGAATGTTGCCGCTGGCCTGGGGCATCGGCAGCGGTGCGGACATGCTTCGGCCATTGGCCATCGCCGTCATCGGCGCCCTGTGCATTTCTGTGCTGCTTTCGTTGGTGGCAACCCCGACGCTGTATTACCTGCTGCAGCGATTCGCACAACGGAATCCCGGCGATGGAAAGCCGGCTTGAACGATTGGGCATGACACCCCCCTTTTCAACTGAACCGTGCCGGCCGGGCGGCCGGGTTTCCGGTTCAGTGCGGCGTTGGCAGATTTTCCAGCCGGTGCTTCAGCAGGTGAACGATGATCTTGACCGTCAATTCCACGGGCATGATTGGTTTGCTGATCAGGTCGTCGCCTCCGTTCAGAATGGCGCGCGCCTGCGGCTCGAATTCAGCATAGCTGGTGACGAAAATGACGGGTGTTTTCGCGTGAAGCGGCAGTTTTCGCATTTCCTGGCAAAGGGTGATGCCCGAGATGCCCGGCAGATTGATGTCCAGCAGCGCGACATCATAGGAATTCTGCCGGAGCTTTTCGAGAGCCTGGAATGGGTCGGAGACGGCGGTGGCGGTAAGATTTGAACGGGCCAGGCTCACCACCAGGGCGCGGCTCGATACCGCGTCATCGTCCACCACCAGAACCGTCGTCGGCGAGAGACATTGTTCGTCGGGTTGGTCGGCGCGGGCGAGGCAATCGGCCAGCAACTCCGAGGCTGATGAGACTGTCTGGCGGGCGGAATGGGTGATGGAGGCGGGTTTGAACTGGAGTTCGAAGAGAAGTGCTTCGAAAGCGCTGGACAACTGGGCGATGCGGTAGCAGCCGGCCATGCTGGTCATATGGGTCAAAAAGCCGATCTTGCGCTGCAAATCTCCCACGCGGCGCAACTGGACCTGGGTATCCGGACTTTCGAGGAAGTTCCGGCAAAGCACCTGGAAACTCTTGGAGATCGCCGGGGTCTGCTCGAAGAAATCACGCCGCATCCGGCTTCGAAACTCGGCCGGACTTTCACTGCGGCGGAGCGGCCTTGATTCCCGGGTGGCGGGCGGGCTCGAGGCCGGCGCTCCGGCCGGTCGCGCGACTTTTTCGGGAGTGGACCTGGTTGCGAGGGCGGGACCGGGCATGGGTGCCGAAGCAGCCGGTTGTTCGAGTATTCTCGAGATGATCTCGATCAGTTGGGGGGGGCTGGCTGCCGATTTGTCGAGCGTTCCCTGAACTCCCAGAGCGGCGATCTGATCCCAGGGCCTGGTCATGAACGCGTTGGAAAATACCACGACCGGGATCGCTTTGAGTTCCTCCTGCTGGCGGATGAATTTAAGAACGTCCGAACCGCTCAGCTTGGGAATGATGAGGTCCAGCACGACCAAATCCGGTTCGAATTCCCGAACCAGTTTGATGGCAACCACCCCATCCTCCGCGACGAGCACGTAAAAACCCGCGTCCTCGAGTTTTCGCCTGTAAATCCGGGCGATCAGGACATCATCCTCAACAAGCAGAATTCTTCTCATGCATCCCACGAGGCGTTCCTCAGGAGGTGAGGATGACAGGCAGACCGTCCGTTGGGAAGCATCAACTGCGCCTTTCCAATGCGGACAAAATGCACAAGGACTTGTCCGGCGGGTTGATTCTGTTAGCCTTTTTTTCATGCGATCCTTCCTGCTTTGGGCCCTGGTGCTGGCGGCTTTGCCCGCCCCGGCCGTGGAACAGACGTTCAACTTCGGCGAAGGTCCGCCCGACCAGCCGCCGCCCGGGTTTCGCAGCACGGTCGCTGGCCAGGGCAAACCCGGTGACTGGAAAGTGATTTTGGAGGAGGTGCCGCCGGCGATGGCGCCGCTCACCGCCCAGGCGCCGTCCGTCAGCCGGCACGCGGTGCTGGCGCAACTGGGGCGCGATCCGGCGAACGACCATTTTCCGATGCTGATCTACGACCGGGACACGTATGGAGATTTCACCCTGACGACGCGGTTCAAGATAGCGGGCGGGGCTGTCGCGCAGATGGCCGGCCTGGTTTTTCGGTTCCAGGACGAACGAAACTTTTATGTGCTTCTGGCCAGTTCGCTGGATGGCCGTTTCTGGTTCTACAAAGTGGTCGATGGCATTCGGGGCCCGTTGATCGGCCCTGAAGCGGCCATTCAAAAGGGCGAGTGGCATGAGATGACCGTTCAGTGCGAAGGCAACCACATTCACTGTTTGCTCGACGGCAAAGAGCTGATTCCAATGTTGACGGACAACTCGTTCGTCAGGGGCAAGATCGGATTCTGGACCAAGTCCGACTCGGTCAGTTATTTCAACGACGCAAAAGTTGCCTATACCCGGCAGGAAAGTCTTGCCGGGAGATTGGTAAAGGAGGAGATGAAGGCGTATCCGCGCCTGATCGGCTTGAAGATCTATGCGGTGACCGAGAGCGGAGGAAAGCCGGTGGTTGTCGCCAGCAGCGACCCCAAGGAATTGGGTCTGGCCGGCGGCGAGACCGAACAGGATGTGATCGCGCGG
>JBEKFT010000119.1:0-5530 GCA_050013175.1 Verrucomicrobiota bacterium | reverse complement strand
CACTATCCGATCTTGAAAATGAAGGTCGGTGTCGCGGAGGACAAAGCCAACCTCCGGGCCCTTCGTGATGTGGCCCCCCGCAAAGTGGTGCGCGTGGACGCCAATGAGGGTTGGGCCACGAAGGAGCAGGCCCTGGCAATGATCGAATGGCTCGCGACAGACGGTCACATCCAGTTTGTCGAACAACCCATGCCCGCATCGGTGGTGGAGAAGGATTGGGTATGGCTTAAGCAACGGTCTCCGTTGCCGATTTTCGCCGATGAATCCTATCATCTGGCCGAAGATGCAGAGCGGGTGGCCGGGTGCTTTCACGGTGTGAACGTGAAGTTGGTCAAGGCGGGCGGCATCACCCCCGCGGTTGAGGCGCTTCGTGCCGCGCGGAAGCTCGGTCTCCAAACCATGCTCGGTTGCATGATTGAAACCAGTCTTCTCACTAGCGCCGCCGCGCACCTTGCCGAATTGTGCGACTACCTGGATCTGGACGGCAATCTCCTCATCCAGAACGATCCCTACGCCGGTGTCACAGCGGACAAGGGGATTCTTTCGTTTACCCATGCTCCGGAGAGGTACGGCCTGCGCGTGAGCGCGGAAGGAAAATCGCCGGTGGGAACGCCCAGCCGGGCAGTGTCTGGCTGATGATGAATTGCACAGTGACTCGGGCCCTTGTTCGTAAGACAATCGAAGCCGCATCAAGCGACACAACCGAAACAAAAAATGAAAACTTTCAAATCACGCATTTGGACGGGGGTCTGCCTGTCCGCGCTAACGACGGCCATGACCTTCAGGACCTCGGCCGATCCGGCGGCCGCGACCCCGAAGCACGAAAAAACGTGCACGGGAATGGTGACGTCGGTTGACACAAAGGAACACACGCTCGGTGTGCGAGGCCTTTTCTCAACCAGCAAGTTCCACCTCGGCGATAACTGCGCCTGCACGCTCGCGGATCAAAGCGCCGGCGCCATCGACGATCTGCGGCCGGGACAGAAGGTCGCGGTAAGTTACGTGAATGCCGGAGGCGTGCTCGTGGCGGATACCGTCGCTCAACTGGCCATCCGCTCCGAAGGCATTGTGAAAAGCATCAACCCCGAGAAACACGAATTGACACTGCATCTTCGGGCGGGAGACAAGGTGTTTGCGATCGCGGAGGACTGCAAGATCGTTCTCCACGATGAAAAGCCAGGGACACTGGCCGATGTCAACCCGGGCCATCATGTCACGGTGGTCTATGAACTTCCGTCGGGCGCACCCGTCGCGCGCGAGATCGACCAGACGAGCGCGACGTTTGCCGGCACGCTGACCGCCCTGGACGCCTCGGACCGGACGATCAAAGCGAAACACCTGACCGGCACATCCAAATTTTTTCTGGCCGACGGCTGCATCATCATGGTGAACGGCAAGCCGGCGGGAGAGCTGAGCGATTTGAAGCTGGGCGACAAAATCGCCGTGAGCTATGACGAGATCGACGGAGTGAAGGTGGTCAATCGCATCGCCCAGATTATTCGGGGCAGGGACTAAAGTCCCATCTTGCTTAACTCGGTTTCCAACGCCATCTGGAATTGCTGCAGATCGGCGGCGGGAGGCCGATAACCCTGTCGCTCCGTCACCAGCCCGAGCCGGCCGGTTTGATCGAAGTGCCACTCGGCCTTGTTGCCGTCGCTGAAGGTGACTTTGCCGCTCGCGACCGCGCCGGGCCGGGCAATCTGGTCCACGCTGACGGAGACAGTCCCTCCTCCAACCGGAGGCTCCGCCGGCTTTAGACCCGCCGCGGCAGGCTGATTCGATAACGGTGTTCCGGCCGGGGGCGGAGTCCCTGCGCCGGTGAGTGTCCCCGCGACCGGCTTGGACCGCTCCACGTCCTTGGGAGTCAATTTTAAATCGTCCACCAGGAACCGGACGTCCATATACGTCATTCGAATGCCCAGTTCGGACACGATCCGGTTTTGGATTTCCGAAAGTTTCAGCCCTTCCGCCACCCACGCGGCCACCTTCTTTCTTTGCGTCTCATCCAGGTTCATAATGTGCCTTGTCTCATGTCCCGACGATCTTACCCAAAGTTTGCATCTTCACAGAGGAAAAAACAATCGAGCGGCCCCGGGGTTTTGGCTCAGCCGCCCCGGTTGAAGCAGAATTGCAGCGCGCGCGCGTAGTCCGACGGTGTGTCCATGTCGAAATCCAACCCGGCATCATCCGATTCGAAAACGGCCAATCTGTCCGCGTGCGATGCGAGAAACTGCTTGAGGTCGGCGGCCGGATGATCTTTCAGCGCATCAAACACGGGTTTTGGCAGCAACACCGGATGGCGCGCCCGGCCGTGATGCGAAGGCTGGCAAATCCTGTCCCTGTTGGCGGCCCCGAAATCCAGCAAGGCTTGCAAGGTCGCCGCTCTCAGGTGCGGTTGGTCCCCGAGAGCGATCATCCAATGCGTCAATTCTCCCTTCCAGCCACCCCAGGCGGCGGCGCGTTGAATCGAACTGAACATGCCACGCTCGGGGTCCGGATTGAAGATCCGATCTTCCGCCGGGAAACGAAGCCGGTCCAGTTCCTCCCCGATTGCGCGGGCGTCCGTGGCGCAAACAACGACGATCTGCCGGGCCAGCAGCGATCTCCACGTTTCGATCAAATGACCGAGCACCGTCGTGTCACCCCAGGGCAACAGGAGCTTCGGCCGTCCCATTCGCCTCGAACTGCCGGCGGCGAGAACGATCACTCCGTAAGAAAGATTTTCCTGGCCTGGCTCGCCCATGCGGGTTGCAGCATACCAAGTCGGTCTCAAGATCTGAAGCCCTCTTCGGCATGTTCGACACAACTCGGCGTTGCACCCAAAGCCTCACTCGTGTAGAAACTCTCCCGTGCCCGGTCTCCGGGACATCCTAGAATGGGTCACCGCCTTCGAGCGGCCACTCGATGTCTACAAATCCGCACAGTTCAACGCAATGAGATAACCGCTATGATGCCACCAGAAGAGAATCTCGACATCCTGCAAAACCTCGAATTCACCGTCGCCCAAGTGTGGCGAAGCCATCCCGAGATGAGCGATTATGTCGCCCAGCGGGCCTACGAAGCGGCCTATCAACAATACCGGGACGAAGCACGCGGGCATACGCCCAAACCCTGCGCAATCACCGGATTGGATCGGGAACTCTTCGATGCCCTGTTGGCGGTCTGCGAATATCGTCTGGGCCGCAAGGCTCTCCCCGGCGTGCCTGATGAGCCGGCGATTTCCCCCGTGCCCGTCAGCCAGTTGCTGGATTGCCTGCGCGCACTGCGCAAATCCGTGGAGCGGCACACGAAGAATGGCGGACGGCAAAGTTACCTTACTTTCATTGACGGCTTCCTGCCATGAACGTTGCACCCCAGATTCGCTGTTGAGCAGGCATAACAGTGGGCAGGGAATCCCGCGCGTTGCGGGGTGTAAACGTAAAAGAAGCCCATGCGATTGCCCGTTATGTTAGCGTCCGGGAATTTCAACTGGATCAGATACTCCGCCCGCCTGTGCGGCGTACAATACACCTGACGGGGCAGTTTCTCACTCGTGGTAATCGTCCCGGCCCATGAGCACCTTGCGCAGATGAGCTTCCGTCACACGCGGCCACTTCAACTTCCGAAGCCAAGTGTTTGTCTTGGCAAGATCGAAGGCGTCGGCGTCCCATGCCCCGCCAATCCATTCCATCATGGATCTGTGTTCCAGGTGCTTCCGGTTCTTGAGAATCTTGAGCAGGTTGTCGTAGCCCCACACACCCCCGCAGTCTTCCGGCGGACAAGCGCGGGCGCCGTCCAGGCAAAGCGCGACCGTTGCCGCAGCGGCATCGGGTGGCAGAATCTTCTCCACCGTGATCTCGTGCTCCCACGAGTCACCAAAGTCGTATTCGTAGCCGAAAGCGCTCTTTTCGCGCGGGGCAATCTGCTGAAGCGTGAACTTGCCCTCTTCGAGGATTTCAGGGTCGCCCTCGAACTCGGCGAAGTGATGGCGTGTGTCCGAGTAGAGTTGCCCGCCGGCCTTGAACTGGTGCAGATGGCTGTTGGTCCAGCCCATCGCCACCTGGATGGCAGCGTGGAGCCAGCCGAGGCTGGCGCTGCCGGGCATCCGGAGCCGCCGCCAGATGGCCGGCTTCGAGTCGATCAAGACGACTTTCAGTTGATAGACAGGAGCATTGGCTTTCCCGGTGGTTGGTTGGATCTGTGAAATCATGAGTTCAGCGCCGGTTTCTCCTGCACCTTCTACAGTTCCGGGATCGCGGCTTCAAACTCTTTCTGAGAGGGGTAGTTGATAGCGCACCCGCTGTGTTGATTGCCCTTTGTTTGGCTTGCCGAGTCGTCCGCCTTCGCTTTGCTACGGCGCGGCAGTCTTCGCTCTCCGCTGCGCTGCGAGCGAAGACTGGAGGCGGCGGGAGTTGAAGGGAGTCGCGTTTTCGCGATGGTGCGCAAAGGTGCATAAACATTGATGAATCTGTATGTCACCTTTTGCCGTCAACGCACGAAAACGCATCTCAACGAAAAATATTTGTCCCGTCCTGTCCCGTCAAAGCGACAAGCCTCGAATGGCAAATTCATACGCCCAACACGACTTGTTCGTCCAAGTGTGGCGACAGGTAGCCAGAGAAAGCCAGAAGCAAGACACTCAATCCTGTGGCGTCACGTGCAGCCAGCGGACGCAAGACGCCCGCAGGATTCCCGGCGTGGCGGATGTTTGGGTAGTCTGAGCAGAAGCCATAAAGCTTTTGAAGCGCCTCTTTCATGCGCTCATGCGGCCAGTCTGTCAATTGGTTGCAAATCGCACCCAGCGTCCCGGGTTGTCCATGCGTTGCGCACGCCAAACCTTCCGCATATCTGCCGCGAGTTTCGTCAACGGCGTGCGCCAGACTTCTTCGTACAACTGTTCCCGGGTAATTTCCTTTTTGGGTTCATTCATCGGCGAAAAAAAGGCACTTCGTGCCGGTTCAAAGTGGATCGGCGCGACAATTCCGGTGTAAGCGCCCGGCTTCGAATCCACGGTTTACACGTTTGCTGCGCGGACGGACTGCACCGGCGTATGGGTCTGAATTTCACTCCTGACCGCAAGGAAGCGAGTGTGTCTACGCCCATCAAGCCGGTCAAAGAATGCATACACGCCCGGCAACCGGGCCAACACAAAGAAGCTGTAATCACCTTTGCCTGTGTATGGCCGGGTCGCGTCGAGCAGTAGCTCGCCCAGCTTGCGCTTATTGGTTGAGAACAGATCTGGGATGCTCACCTCGACGATCCAGAGTCTCTCCGGCAGCATGCTCCCGATGTCCTTCACAGTCTGAGGGGATTCTCGCTTTTCCTGCCAGTCTTCCATCGCGCTCAAGTGTGTCAGATAGTCGGCCCTGGAGTTGGGTACCGTCCGAAGGATCAGTTTTCGATCAGAGACGTAATCTCGCAGCCGTTTCATCCAGCGGTTTGGCAGGCCGTCCAATTGCGGCAGCATCGAGTAAAAATAGTCGGATGCCACGATTTCCGCCACGAAGCCGGGGTATTCAAAACCTCGCGGACGCAGCGCCACGGCAAAGTC
>JBEKFT010000118.1:0-5565 GCA_050013175.1 Verrucomicrobiota bacterium | reverse complement strand
CACGAACCCGCACCCACGGCTCTCGAGATGCCGCAGCACCCGCACTTCGTTCTTGAAACGCCCCGCCGCGTCCGGGCCGTGGTAAGTCTTATACACCCGCCCGTCGAAACTGACCTGGACGGTCGCCCTGAGTGTATCCTTCACTTGCAACATGCAGTCAAAAGCCTGCCCCGGCGGGCTGCTCCGGTCAAATGATCAAAAACAGCCAAATCCGCGCAGTACGATCAAATGAAAACAGTGGGTTGTCCCCGATCGACGCCTCGATCAAAATAGAGTGACACCGGATTCTCCACGCGCACAGGCCGTTCCATGAGCTTCGACCCGGCGCAGGTCCCGCAGTGGGGTTGAATGGCATTCTGCCTGCTCCGGCATTCGCGATTAACCAATACCGCAAAACAAACTGAAGAAATCGGCAGGCAAGAACGAATTGAACCACCCCAAATCAAGATCCATGGCGAAATATAAACTCGAATACATCTGGCTTGACGGGTACGAACCCGTCCCAAACCTCCGCGGCAAAACTCAGATCAAGGAATTCGACAGCTTTCCAAAACTCGACGACCTGCCCTTGTGGGGCTTTGACGGCAGTTCGACACGCCAAGCCGAAGGGCACAGCTCGGATTGCATGCTCAAACCCGTCGCCGTGTTTCCCGACTCGACAAAGAAGAACGCGGCGCTTGTCATGTGCGAGGTCATGATGCCCGACGGCAAGACGCCGCATCGGACCAACGCTCGCGCCACCATTCTCGACGACCCGGACGCGTGGTTCGGTTTCGAACAGGAATACTTCTTTTTCAAGGACGGCGCTCCGCTGGGTTTCCCAAAAGGCGGCGGCTTTCCGCCCCCGCAGGGCAAGTATTACACCGGCGTCGGCTATGACGCCGTAGGGGCGGTTGCTCGTGAGATCGTCGATACCCATCTCGATCTCTGCCTCGATGCCGGCATCAACCATGAAGGCATCAACGCCGAGGTCGCGAAGGGCCAGTGGGAATTCCAAATCTTCGGCAAAGGCTCGAAAAAAGCCGCCGACCAGATGTGGATCGCCCGTTACCTGCTCATGCGGCTTTGCGAAAAATATGGCGTGGAAGTGAATTATCACTGCAAGCCGCTGGGTCCCGACGTGGATTGGAACGGCTCCGGAATGCATTCAAATTTCTCGACCAAACACATGCGCGAGGTGGGCGGAAAAGGATACTTTGAGGCGCTTATGGCCGCCTTCGACAAATTCAAGAACGAACACATCGCCGTTTACGGCCCGGACAACCACCTGCGCCTCACCGGCTTGCATGAGACGCAGTCCATCGACAAATTCAACTACGGAGTCGCCAACCGGGGCGCCTCCGTCCGCGTGCCGCACAGCTTCATCAACAATGGCTACCGGGGTTACCTGGAGGATCGCCGGCCCAATTCCCAGGGTGATCCCTACAAAATAGCCAGCCGTATCCTGCAAACCATCGCCACCGTGCCGACAAAATAATGACCAAAAGCTGAAGTGGATGGCATTAGCTGGCCGCGGCCTGCTACAGCTAACTCCAGGCAGCCAACTCCGCGGACAATCGTTCCACGGGCAAACCCACGACGTTGCTGTAGGAGCCGGAGATTTTTTCGACGATCCAATCGCCTTCCTCCTGGATGGCGTAGGCACCGGCTTTGTCCAGCGGATTGATCCTGGCGAGATAACGCCGGATAGCCGCGGCGTCGAGAGGGCGGAACGTCACGTCGGTGGTTTCGGCGAAAACGGTCCGCCGATGACTTCGCAGGTGCAACAGGCAGATGGCCGTGACGACGTGGTGGGTGCGTCCCTGAAGTCGCTCCAGCATTTGATGCGCCTGCCCGATCGACTCCGGCTTCCCGAACAACTTGGCGTCGAAATAGACCAGCGTGTCTGCCCCCAGCACGAGCGCGTCGGGAAACCGGACCGCGACCGTTCGCGCCTTGCGGCAGGCGTTGATCCGCGCGAGCTCCTGGGCGGTCAGGTGATCCCGGAGCAGTTCCAAGGCATCGCTCGGCACCACGCGAAACTCCAGGCCCAGCCCGCGCAGCAGTTCGGAGCGGCGTGGAGAGGCGGAAGCCAGGATGAGCGCCGGCAGGTGCACGGCCGCAATCTACGTCGCGAAGCTCCCCGCTTGCAAGGCGGCGCATCACCCCCTATGCTCGCCGGCACCAATGTATGAAACATTCGGTCCGCGCCCGGCCGGGCGATCTCGCGTGACAATCTTGAGATAAAACATGATCTCCTCGATCCGATTCAAGTTATTCGTGATGATGGTGCTGGAGTTTTTCATCTGGGGCGCCTGGCTGCCCTTGATATTCAATTATCTGCCCGGCCTCGGCTTCACACCGGTCGAACAATCCTTGGTCCTCAATGCGTTTCCGGTGGCTGCCATCGTCGGCATGTTCTTTAGCAACCAGTTCGTGGACCGGACATTTGCCGCCGAACGATTCCTGGCGTTCAGCCAGTTGATCGGAGGCCTGGCCCTGATCGGCCTGGCGTTCACCCGGTCCTTCTGGCCGTTCTTCGAATTGATGCTCCTGCACTGCCTGCTCTACGTCCCGACGATTTCCATCACCAACTCCATTGCGTTCGCCAACCTGAAGGATCCGCAGAAGGAATTCGGCGTGGTGCGCATGGGTGGCACGCTGGGATGGATCCTCGCCGCGTGGCCCTTCACGTTCATCCTCGTGGACTGGGACAAGGTGCACGCGGCGAATCCGCAAGGGATCATCGATTGGATCGGCGCGGCGCTGGCCAACGGCCTGAGCGGCAAACCGCTGCAGGACGCAACCCGATGGACGTACATCGTCGCGGGAATCGCGTCGCTCCTCCTGGCGGCATTCAGCCTGACCCTGCCGCACACGCCGCCGAAGAAGGCCGGTGAAGGCGGGGCCGAGACGCTGGCTTGGGTCGAAGCACTGAAGCTGTTGAAACATCCTTTCGTGCTGGTGCTCTTCCTGGTCACGTTCGTCGATGCCTTCGTCCACAATTGCTATTTCAACTGGGCCGGATCCTTCCTGAGCGCCAATACCGCGGATGGCGGCGTCGGCATCCCCGGCAACTGGATCATGCCCGTCATGAGCATCGGACAAATCGCGGAATTGCTGACGATGTTCATCCTGGGCCGGACACTCAAACGTCTCGGCTGGCGGGGGACGATGCTTCTCGGCATTCTTGCCTACCCGGTGCGTTTCGGGGTGTGGGCGTTTTTGCCGCAACACAGGGAATGGATCATCCTCGTGCAGGCGCTCCATGGGGTGTGCTACGCGTTCTTCTTCGCCACCGTCTATATTTTCGTCGATGAGTATTTTCCGAAGGATGTCCGCGCGAGCGCGCAGGGGCTCTTCAACGTCATGATCCTCGGTCTTGGGGTGCTCCTGGCCAATTCCGTCTGCCCGTTTCTGATCCAGAAGGTTTTCACGCACAACGGGACGACGGATTTCCGTGGCCTGTTCCTCGTTCCACTGGCCGCGGCGGTGGTGGCGGCGCTTGTGCTCGCCCTGTGCTTCCATCCCCCGCCCCGCCGGCCCGTCGCTCCGGCCTGAGTCATATCAAACCAGTTTCCGGATTGCATCGTCCGGCGGCAGCCTGCGAAGCAATTCGGCCACGGTCTTCCTGCGGCCCGGCAGGACCAGGTCCGGGGCAATCTCACTCAGAGGCTGAAGCACGAACCGCCGCAAATGCGCCCGCGGATGAGGCAGTGTCAGTTCCTTCGTCGCGCGAATCTCCCCTCCGAATGCAATCAGATCCAGGTCAAGCGGACGCGGTTCGTTGAGGATCTTCCTTGCCCCCCGTCCAAATTCTTTCTCCAGCTTTTGGAGCTCCCCCAGCAGTGATTCCGGCGTCGCTCCCGGCTTCGGCACCAGGCCTGCCACCGCATTGATAAACTCGCGTGAGCCGGGCGGACAATCCACCGGCGCGGTTCGCCAGAGGGAGGACTTCAAGAGCGGCAAGGCGGACAAGGATTGGAGCCGCTCGAAGGCGCGGCGGATCATCCGGGGAGAATGGCCGAGATTCGAACCCAGCGCGACGAACGCCCGGCTGCGGTCGACGTCGCGTGGCGGGCAACCCCGACTCACTTGGACCCGTTTCATGCGAAATCCGCGCTTTCACAAGCGCGGCTACGTGAGGCGCGGCTACTTGAGCCCCAGCACGTCCTGCATGTCGTACAGGCCCGGTTTCTGTTTCACGACCCATTGCGCGGCGCGCAGGGCGCCGTTGGCGAAGGTGTCCCGGCTGGAGGCCTTGTGGGTCAGTTCCAGTCGTTCGCCGACACTCGCGAACATGACGGTGTGGTCGCCCACCACGTCGCCGCCGCGAACGGAATGGATGCCGATTTCCTCGGCGGAACGCTCGCCCACCATGCCGACGCGTCCGTGGCGTGCGACGCTATCGAGTTGTTGACGGCGCACTTCCGCCAGAATCGCAGCGAGGGATTTGGCGGTACCGCTTGGGGCATCCTTTTTGAGGCGATGATGCATCTCCACGATTTCCAGGTCAAAGCCCGGCCCCAGGATCTCCGCGGCCTTGCGCGTCAACCAGAAGAGCGCATTCACACCGGTGGAGTAATTCGCCGACCAGACCATCGGGATTTGCGATTTGCGATTTGCGATTTGCGATTTCTCGGAATCCGAATGTCCGGTCGTCCCGATCACCATCGCTTTCTTGCGCGAGGCGCAAAGTTCCGCCAGGTCTGGCGTGGCGTGAGGCGAGCTGAAGTCGATGACTACGTCCCCCTGGTCGATCACTGACCGCAGCTCGTCGCCCTGATCGATCTGGCCGACCACCTGCAGTTCGGGGTTCGGGGCGGCGCAGGCGAGCAAGGCCTGTCCCATGCGGCCCTTCGAGCCGGTAATGATGATTCTGGTCATGCGTAATGCGTTGCGCGTGATGTCTGGCGCGTGTCTTCACACATCACGGATCGGCAACTATTTCAAAACTCCGCAACCGCGGAGGGTGTCCCTGAGCTTTGCCCGGTTCTTCGGATTCATCGGCACCAGCGGAAGGCGGTATTCCTCTTCCACCAACCCCATCATCGCCAGCGCGGCCTTGACGGGCACCGGATTGCTTTCGATGAACAAGTCCTTGAACAGCGGATAAAGTTTCGCATGCAGCCGGAGCGCCTGCCGGGCGTTTCCCGCCGCAAACGCCCTGACCATCTGTGCCACTTCGCGCGGCAAGACGTTTGAGGCGACGCTGATCACGCCATTGGCGCCCACGGCCATGAAGGGCACCGTCAGCGAATCATCCCCACTCAGGATCTCGAACCGCGGCCCGAGCGCGGCGCGGAGCTGGCTGACCCGGTCGCAACTGCCGCCCGCCTCCTTGATACCGACGATGTTCCGGCACACGCGCGCCAGCCGCCGGACGGTGTCCACTCCAATTTCAATGCCGCAACGCCCCGGGATGCTGTAAAGGACAATCGGCAATTTCGTGTGCCGGGCGATGTCGCGGAAGTGCTGGAACAGCCCCTCCTGAGACGGTTTGTTGTAATACGGCGCCACCTGCAGCGAGCCATCCACGCCCAGTTTCGCCGCCTCCTGCGTCAGATAGACGGCCTCCGCGGTCGA
>JBEKFT010000117.1:0-5580 GCA_050013175.1 Verrucomicrobiota bacterium | reverse complement strand
ATCGGGGACGAGATCCGGCTGGAAGGAGTGACCGGAATCGTGGAATCCATCGGACTGCGCAGCACCCGCGTTCGGAGCCCGGACGGGCACCACGTGACGATTCCAAACAAGACCGTGGGGAACGACACCATTACGAACGTCACCCGCCGCACCAATATCCGGACGGAAATGAACATCGGGCTGAGCTATGACCTGCCGGCGGAGAAGGTGAGGCGGGCCCTCAAGATCCTGGAGGAAACCTATCGCGGGCATGCCATGACGGCCGATCTGACGGTCGCCTTCAACAAATTCACGGATTCCTCGCTGAACGTCCTCGTCGTTCATGGCTGGAAGGGCACGGATGGCGCGGCCCAGCAGGCCGGGCTGCAGGAGTTGAACTTGAAAATCAAGGAGCGCTTCGACGCCGAAGGAATCCCGTTTGCGTTCCCGTCGCGAGCGGTCTATTTGAAGCAGGGCTCCGGCGGGAGCGCGGCGCAGAAATCAGGGCCAATTCATGAAGGGGTGGGGACGGCTCGTCCCCAGTTAGATCGCTGAAACTCCAGAGAACCGGGGACGAGGCCGTCCCCGCCCCGATATCGCCGCCTTCATGAATCAGCGCGGCGCGGAAATAGGCCCGGCCACTTCCTGCTTTCGATTTTAGCCCGATGAATTAAGCTCGCCCCCTATGGATTGGCTGGCGCACTTGATCTTCCCCGGAGGCAAATTTCTCGGGATCGCCTGGAGCGTTTGGAAGGTGATCGGGTGGCTGGGCAACGCCGCTTTCTCATTGCGGTTTCTGATTCAGTGGTATGCGACCGAGAAGAAGAAACGGGTGGTGGTGCCGACCACATTCTGGTGGATGAGCCTGACCGGGTCGCTGCTCTTCCTCATTTACTCGCTTCACCGGCGGGATTCGGTCTTCATCTTTGCGTACGCCTTCAATTGGATCCCGTACATCCGGAACCTGGTGATCCACTCCCGACATGAGGACGCGCACGTGGATTGCCCGGGTTGCGGAAAATCCTGCCCGCCCGAATCCAACTTCTGCGCCTCCTGCGGGGCGAAGCTGCCCGGAAGGGAACGCGGAGTGGCCTGAGGGACTACTTTTTCAGATCGGAAGCCGGAGCCTCCGCGGGAGCCGCCGGGTTCAACTTGGAGGCGGTGGAGTTGGTGTTCATCCGGTACTTGGCCATGATCGGCGCGAAATCCGGATGAGTCCGGCCATACTCGGTGAGTTTGGCCATGAACGCATTGATGGTCGGCTCCTCTTTCTCGGACGCCGCCGTCATTTGCCTGGCCTGCGGCCGGATGGCATCCAGATCCTTGCCCGTGCGCCTGACCTGGAAACCCACGAAAAACGCCAGCGTAAAACTCAGCACGATCAACCCCATCAGCAGGAGGGTCGTCCGCCGCTGCAGTTCCCCGCACAGTTGTTTCAACTCCGCCACCTCGGAGGAGTCCGTCATTCTGTTTTCGAGTTCGCTCATAGGTTTACTTGGCGGCAGGTCTGTTCGTTGTCGCACCCGGAGCCGTTCTGGTCACACGCACCCCCACCGTTTCCAGGATGGGATCAATCCCCCTGTCATGCCTGCTGTATTCCACCAGATCGTTCAGGAGCACGTTCAAGACGTTGTGCGTGCTTTGATATCTGGAGATCTCCGTCTGGCACGTGCGGAATTCCTTCGTCTGGAAAAAGAATTTGACGGAGAAAAACATCGATAGAATCAAGCCCGCTGCCAGAACCCAGGTCAGGATGGTCGTCATTGATTTGTTCTTCATAACAGGACCGCACTGTAGCGGGTTCCGATGAATTGTCCATCGCATTTTTTGCGGATGGCCAAGGGGGGCTTTCCCCGTGCCCATCCGCCACTCCCTTCTCGACTTTCCCCTTCCCATCCACATCCTTTTCCCCATGCGCGTTCATTTCTTCGGAGCCACGCGGACGACGACGGGCTCCATGTACCTCCTGGAGATCAACGGCAAACGGCTGCTGCTGGAATGCGGCCTCTTCCAGGGCCGGCGCGATGAATCCATCGAGCGCAATCGCACCTTTCCCTTCGACCCGAGGCGGGTGGATGCCGTGGTGCTCAGCCACGCGCACATCGATCATTGCGGCAACCTTCCCAACCTGTGCGTGCAGGGCTTCGAGGGCAACATCTACTGCACCTTCGCCACCCGCGACCTCGCCAGCATCATGCTCGAGGATTCGGCGCAGATTCAACGTGACGACGCCGCGTTCGTTTCCAAAAAGCGCTCCCGGCGCGGCTTGCCCCCCGTCGAGCCGCTGTATTCGGCCAGGGACGCCGAGAAAGCCGTCCGGCAGTTCGTGGCCATCAACTACGACCGGCCCTTTACGGTGGCGGATGGCGTGACAGTCACCTTCCGCGACGCGGGTCACATCCTGGGCTCGGCCCAGGTGGTCTTGGATATTCGCGAGAACGGCCGGGTGTTCCGCCACCTGTTCAGCGGCGACGTCGGCCGCGGGGGCGACGACATCCTCCGCGACCCGGAGCGGGTCGAGAACGTGGATTATCTGCAGATTGAGAGCACGTACGGCGGACGCGAGCATACGGCCAAGGCCAATGCCAACGCCGACGTCGGCCGGCGGGTCAGGGAAACGCTGGATCGCAAAGGCAAAGTCATCATTCCCTCGTTCTCCGTCGGCCGGACCCAGCAGATTGTTTACACGCTGCACCAGCTCACCCTCGCCGGGCAACTGCCCAAAATTCCGATTTTCGTGGACAGCCCGCTGAGCGTGAATGCCACGGAGATTTACCGCCTTCATCCGGAATGTTTCAATGAAACCATCTACCAATTCCTGCGCGAAAAGGAAAACCCCTTCGGCATGGAAAACCTCACCTACATCCGCGAGCTGGCGCATTCGATCAAACTCAATGACCTCAAAGAACCCGCCATCATCATCAGCGCGTCGGGGATGGCCGAAGCCGGCCGCATCCGCCACCATCTGAAAAACAACATCGGCGATCCGAAGAACCTGATCCTGTTTGTCGGCTATTGCGCCGAGCACACGCTGGGCGCGCAGATTCTGGCCGGCCAAAACCCGGTCAACATTTTTGGCGAGCCACAACAGGTCCGGGCGCAGATCGCGTCGCTCGATTCCTTTTCCGGCCACGCGGACCGGAACGAACTGCGCCGCTACGTCGAGGCGATCTCCGGCGACATCAAAAAGGTGTGCGTAATCCACGGGGAAGAATCCCAGGCGCTGGCGTTTGCGGACACGCTGCGCGCCATGAAGCCGAAAGCCCAGGTCATCGTGCCGGTCTATCAACAGGTCGTGGAGGAAGGACAGGACGGATGAAAGTGGTGGGCGCTGAGGGACTCGAACCCCCGACCTACTCGGTGTAAACGAGACGCGCTAACCACTGCGCCAAGCGCCCTAACCACTTATCCACAGATAGTTGGAACGAATCTATGGCAAACTGAAAAGTCTTGTCCCCCCTGTATTTTGGGAGTGGCCGACAAAAGGCAAGCACCCTGCCACAGCACGCGGCAGTTGCTCGGAAAGATCCCAAATTTTCCAGGGCTGTATCGTCATTCGGTCAACGACATCTACTATGGTTGTAAAAAAGTCGCTGGCAAGTGGAAAGACCACTTCCTCGACACCACCGACCGCAAGAGAGCGGTAACTGGCTCCCCCTGAACCCTCTAGAAACAATGTTTCCCTCTTTTACGACTACGACACCGACTTTGGGGTGTATTCTGTTGTCCTCGCCATGAGATTTTGCAGCTTCTGCGATAGCTTGACGCATGAAATGCAGATCAAGCTCAATTTTGTCGAGCTGGGCTTTTGCTCTCTCAGCCTCAGCTTTGGTGAATTGGGTCGTAGCCATAACACTTTAAGTAATCATCCTTGTTTCTTGCCTGCACGCGGGTCGGACAATCCTGACACATTGAAGTCTGGATTTTGCCATTCGTTGGCAGAAAAACTACTGTCGGCCCGTTTTGTCCAGAGTTTCATTTATTACCCCACCTTCTCATGCGCTGATGCCCCGTTGGTGGGTGAATAAAGGCGGCGCACAGCAATCAAGCATTTGCTGTCTGAGGGTGCCGAAAATGCCCGGGCGACGACGCCAAGGAGGTGCGGGTGGGGAACCCGACGGAAGAAACGCACGTCACCCGGACTGTCTTGCAAGTCATCTTCTAGCAAAATGTCCGCGACACGTAAAGTTTGATATTCTCCCAGGAACGCTTGCCCTTGCAAGAGCAAAAAAGAGCCACAGCATGTTGCATTATTGTTACTAAGATTCTCTTGTAATTCATGAAGCATGGCTAACACTCGGCTCGGAGGCTGAATTCGTCTTCACTGGAGAGTTCGGCAAGTGAGAACCAAGAATGGAGCTCTTATGATGACTTTGCGAAAAGGAGTGTTGGAATTCTTGATGCTTCTGGCGTTAGATATGGCCTTCGCGCCCCAAACACAGACGAACGCCCAGACCGTTCAAGCGGGCACCTTCGTTGTTCAGATTGCGTATCTACAACCGGTCCAGTCCGTTCCCGAGTTTGGCACTTTCTGGCTTGCCTCTGATTGTCAGCAGTCAGGAGCTGATGCGCCGCCGTATCCCGGGTACCCCATCGCGGCAAGTCCCGCGCCAGTCTATTCGTTTGGAGTGGATGGAGTTTTTCTCGTGGACGATATTGTATTGTTGGGACACTCACATACTTGATTCTGTGGTTCTTCTTGAATATCCCATTCAGGCGGTGGCTGGGGCTGATCTGCATTTGCGCCTTCTGGCTAGTTGTTTTGTCCGCAATGAACTCCGGGATCAGTAAATGGTAAGGACCTTTCAAATGAATGCCTCTTCAACCCGCTACAGTCGTTTGGAGATATTAATCCTCGTAGGGGCCATTATTGCCATTGACCCATTCCTAAATATAGTCGCTGCCGATGGAGCCGATATCAGCATGATCCGCATGCGTCTGAACACGCCAGCCTACAGGAACGCTGCTACGCAGATCATCATTGATGAAGTGAACCAGTTCTGCCGCGAGGTGAAGCTTCCAGAACGTCTCCCCATTTCAACCAATGACTTGACTGAGGCGAGCATTACCGCGCCGCTTATGTCAGACAGTGCTGGTATGTTAGGGACGATTAGCACCACAAATTACCATTACTTTGCTTCGCGCAACAATAAACTGAGTTCCGTCGTCCGGAATTTTGGGCCGTCTGATGCATTGCGGGCTGCCTACCTCGATGACCTAAAGCGTCGCTATTTATGGCCAAACACCTCAGTCGATACCAACGCCGCCTACAAGCTTGCGACTCAGTGGTTGGCTGCTGCCTCGGTCGATGTGAGAGCCTTAGAGCGGGATTCTCAAGTCGAAATACGCGAATGGAACGTAGGCAATCAGTTTGTGCCGCTGTATTGGGTTCGGTGGATACAGCCGTTCGCCCGCCGGGGCAATTTTCTCATGCCGATCAAAAGCACTGACATCGTTGCTTCCATCGAATTGGTCGAGCCAGAACATCTCCTCCTCCAGATGCACGTCGAAAAGCCTCAATACATAAACCGCCACCGCTTGGTTGTTCCAAATCGTGAAGAATTATTGCAGCAAACAGATAATCCACAATTGCGTGAGATG
>JBEKFT010000116.1:0-5586 GCA_050013175.1 Verrucomicrobiota bacterium | reverse complement strand
CGCGTGGATTTCGGCCTGCATTTCGATCCGCTGAGCCTGCTGATGTTGCTGGTGGTGACGGGTGTGGCGGGCGTAATTCATATTTATTCGGTCGGCTACATGCGCGACGACCCCGGGTATCCGCGCTTCTTCGCGAGTCTGAGCCTGTTCACGTTCTCGATGCTCGGCATCGTGCTGGCGAACAATTTTATTCAACTGTTCATTTTCTGGGAACTCGTGGGCGTTTCGAGCTACCTGCTCATCGGGTTCTGGCATGCCCGCCCCGCCGCGGCGGACGCGGCGAAGAAGGCCTTTATCACCAATCGTCTGGGCGATTTCGGATTTCTTCTCGGCATCCTGACGGTCTGGGGCGCGCTCGGATCGCTGAACTTCAGCGATCTGCAGGAGAAGCTGGCTTCCGACCCGGCGGCGCTGGGGGCGCTTGCGACCGTTGCCGGCCTGCTTGTGTTCTGCGGTGCGGTCGGCAAATCCGCGCAATTCCCGTTGCACGTCTGGCTGCCGGACGCGATGGAGGGTCCGACGCCTGTGAGCGCGCTGATTCATGCCGCGACGATGGTGGCGGCCGGTGTTTACATGCTGTGCCGGATCCTTTTTGTGCTGAATGCGCCCGCGCTCGAAGTCATCTCGTATATCGGCGGGTTCACGGCATTGCTGGCGGCGCTGATTGCCATCCAGCAGGACGACATCAAGCGCATCCTGGCCTACTCGACGCTCTCACAACTCGGCTACATGGTCATGGCGGTCGGGCTGGGCGGTCCGACGCCGGCGATGTTTCATCTCACCACCCATGCATTCTTCAAAGCGCTCCTGTTCCTGGCCGCCGGTTCGGTGATCGTTGCGGCGCACCACGAGCAGGACATCTGGAAGATGGGCGCCCTCCGCACGAAAATGCCGGTCACGTTCTGGACCTTCATGGCGGGCACGCTGGCCCTGGCCGGGCTGTGGCCGTTCAGCGGGTTTTTCAGCAAGGACAGTATTCTGGCGCAGGCGCTGTCGCGGCACAATGTTCTGCTCTTCGCGGTCGGGCTGTTTGTGGCGGTGCTGACGACCTTCTACATGTTCCGATTGATATTCGTGGTCTTCTTCGGCTCCACGAAATCCGGGCATGCCGAGCACGCCCATGAATCGCCGCCCGTGATGGTCTGGCCGCTGCGGATTCTGGCCGTGTTCGCGCTGGTCGGCGGAGTCATCGGCATCCAGGGTGTTTACGCCCTGCAATTCGGCGGTGAGGGGGCAGGGCCGGCGGCCGGCGTCGTCGAAAGACTGATCGGTCCATGGCGCGAGGCGCCGGTGGCGGCGGTCTGCGGCCTGGCCGCCTTTGTTGCCGGCCTCGGCGCGGCCTATGCCCTTTACGCCGGGGCGGACGAGGATCCGCTGCCGGAAAAGCTGGGCGGGATGTCGATCGCGATGCGGAATCGCTTTTACTTCGACGAACTTTACCAAGCCACGGTCATCCGCCTGCATGACGGGCTCGCGGCGGTCGCGGCCTGGATCGACCGCTGGATCATCGCCGGCGTGTGCGTGCGGGGAATCCATGGAACCACCGAGCTGCTGGGCCGCGCGCTGCGGCTTCTGCAGACTGGCAACGTCCAGACCTACGCCTTCCTGTTTGCAGCGGGTGTGGCGCTGGTTTTGTATTTCGTTTTGGGGAAATAAATGTGAATCACCACAGAGACACAGGGGCACAGAGATGGGGAAACAAGATCCTCACTCGGCGTTTGTGTGCCTTGGGGAGTCGAGAAAGGGTTTGATGACAGCCTTGACGACTATATTTGTTTTGCCGTTGCTGGCCGCGGTGGCGCTGGCGTTCGTCCCGCGCGCTTACTCCGTCGTCATGCGGGGCGCCGGCGTCGGCGTCACCTTCGTCACGATGCTGCTGGCCGTTCTGGTTTTCACACGGTTCGGCGGCGCGGAGGCCGACGCGAGCGGGTTCAAATTCGTCACCACGATCCCCGGCCTTGGCGCCAGTTCGCTGGGGATCGTCTGCAAACTTGGCGTGGACGGCATCAACGTGGGGCTGGTACTGATGGGCGCGGTCGTGGCGTTTGCGGCCGCGTGCTGCTCCTGGGAAATCCGGGAACGCGAGAAGGAGTTTTACATCCTGCTGCTGGTCATGACCGGCGGGATCCTGGGGGCGTTCGCGTCGCTCAACTTGTTTTTCTTTTACTTCCTGCACGAACTGGCGCTGGTGCCGACGTTTCTCATGATTGGCGTGTGGGGCCGCGGCGAGCGGAAGAACTACGCCACGTTCCAGATCACGCTTTACCTGAGCATCGGCGCACTGGTTGCGCTGGTCGGTTTGATCGCGCTTTACCTGCAATCGGGCGCGCAGACATTCGACATTCCGGAGCTGACCGAGCACCTCCGGGAGAGCCCGCTTTCGGCGGGCGCGCAGCGGTTCATCTTTCCGCTGCTGTTGTTCGGTTTCGGCATTCTGGTGTCGCTGTGGCCGTTTCACACCTGGGCGCCGATGGGTTACGCATCGGCGCCGACGCCAGCCGCCATGCTGCACGCCGGTGTGCTGAAGAAATTCGGGCTCTATGGCCTGATCCGGATTGCGCTGCCGATGATGCCCGGCGCGGCGCAACGCTGGATGCCGATCCTGGCGTGGCTCTGTCTTGGCAACCTGGTTTACTGCGGGTGGGTGGCGATGCGACAGAGGAATTTCAACTGGCTGATCGGTTATTCGAGCGTCGCGCACATGGGGTTCGTCTTCCTGGGGATCGCGACCCTGACGCTGGTGGGTGTAACGGGGGCGGTGGTCGTGATGGTGGCGCACGGGTTTCTTGCGGCGCTCACGTTCGGGTTGAGCGGCTACCTTTACGAACAGACGGGCACCCTGGAGATGAGCGATCTCGGCGGGCTGCTGCGCAAGCTGCCGTTCATCGGCGCGGCGCTGATCATGGCTGCGTTCGCCGGATGCGGCGTGCCGGGTTTTGCCAATTTCGCGGGTGAAGTGACGGTGTTCTTCGGCGCCTGGAACGTGTTCCGACCGGTGACGGTGCTGGCATGCTGGGGCGCGTTGATGATCGGGGCGGTTTACATGCTGCGCGCGGTCAGGACGGTGCTGCACGGGGAGTTTCCGGAGAAATGGGCGAACGTCACAGACGCGCCGCACCTTTGGCGCAAGGCGCCGTTTATTTTGCTGCTGGCGGCGTTGATGCTGTTCGGCTGCTTCCCGCGGCTGCTGACCGACAAGATTTCACCCAGCGCGGGGGTGATCGTGCAAATGGCCAATCCGCTTTTGTGGGGGGATTTCCGCGCCGACGCCGCGCCGACGCCGCCCAAGAGGGCCTTGGCGCAGGGCGGTGGGGAGGTTGTTCAATGATCCATCGAGTTACATGAACCTTTCCTTGATCAGTCTGGAGATATGTGTTGTGGCGCTTGGGATGGCGCTGCTGCTGGCCGATTTATGGCTGCCGCGGGAACGGAAGCGCCTGCTCGGCTACGCGGCGGCGGCTGGACTCGGGCTGCTGCTGGTGGTGAACCTGGGTGGATTCGGCGTTTTCGGTTCGACGGGCACCGCGTTTGGCGGAATGTTTGTGCAGGACGGCCTGGCCATTTTCTTCAAGCGTTTTTTTCTCCTCGCTGCCATCCTGGTTCTTTTGATGGCGATCGAGTTCTCCGACAGGATTTCGGCTGGAATCGCCGAGTATTATTCGCTGATCGTTTTTGCCCTGGCGGGGATGTTGTTTGCCGCTTCGGCAAATGATTTCGCGCTGCTGTTTGTATCCCTCGAACTCATCACGGTCACCTTCTACGTGCTGACCAGCTTTCAGCGGGCGCGCCTGGTGTCACTCGAAGCGGGGGTAAAGTATCTGGTCATCGGCGCTCTTTCGACCGCCTTCACAGTGTTTGGCATCGCCCTGGTTTACGGAATTTCGGGCAGGCTGAAATTCAGCGAACTGGCGGGCGTGGCGGGGAAGTTTGGCGACAACAAGATCTTTCTCTTCGGCCTGCTGCTGGTTCTGACCGGCCTTGGCTTCAAGATCGCCGCCTTTCCGTTCCAGATCTGGGCCCCGGACGTCTATCAGGGTGCGCCAACGCCGACGACGGCGTTTCTTGCGGTCGGTTCGAAGGCGGCGGGGTTTGTTCTGTTGCTGCGGGTTTTGTTCACGGCGGTGCCGGACATCACCGCGCGGTGGACGAACCTGCTCATCGTTTTTTCGGCGGTTACGATTCTCTACGGGAATCTTTGCGCGATCCCGCAGCGCAACGTGAAGCGGCTGCTCGGCTATTCGAGCGTCGCACATGCGGGCTATCTGCTGCTGGGGGTGGCGGCCATGTCGGCAGCGGGCCAGGACCGGAGCGCCGGCGGGTCCGCCATGCTGTTTTACCTGAGCGGATATCTCTTCACCGTGCTTGCGGCGTTCACGGTGATTACACTGGTGATGCGGCATCTGGAGAGCGAGGACATCTCCGGGCTGGCGGGTTTGAACCAGCGCTCGCCGCTGCTGGCGGCGACGATGACGCTGGCGATGGTTTCGCTGGCGGGGATTCCGCCGCTGGCGGGGTTCTTCGGAAAGTTTCTGCTTTTGAAAGCGCTGATCGAGCAAGGCGCGGCGAATCCGGGCTGCTACTGCCTGGCATTCACCGCGGTGGCCGGCGTCGTGATCTCACTTTATTACTATTTTGGGGTGATTCGGGCGATCTACTGGTCGCCGGGCCCGATGGCCGCGCCGCCGATTGCGGTTTCGCGTCCGATTCGGATTTCTATTTACGCCTGTATTGCCGGAATGTTTTATCTCGGTTTGTTCCCCGGCGTGATGGTGACCGTGGCAACGGAAGCGGTGAAAACGTTAAACCGGTGACCGCCGTCGTCGGATCCGCCGGGGAAACCCGCGCAGGGGAAGCCTACAATCCCAAAACTGGACGCGTCTTGCGGGCATGAACCCTTTTCGCGAAGGAGCGCGGACAGCCCCGTCCGCGAGGTCAGCCGGTTGGGTTCGCGGGACGAGGCTGTCCGCGCCCCACCCGAAAAGCACTTGTAGCCGGCAATGTGCATTGGCGGGCCCTTCCGCAGTCGCGAACTGCGCCGTTTGACAACGGCGGCTACGAGGAGAGGAAGAATCGCGGGCGATCATACGACCCTCATCTGCACCGCGTCCACAATTTGTTCGCCGACGAGGATCGAGCCGATGATGACGACGGTGGTTTGGGTGTGGAGGCGTCCTTGCCGGACCAGGATCTGCAGGGCGGCTTCGATGGTGTTTTCCGGGTTGATGAGGTCGAAAGGGACGACGAAGGGAGTGACGCCCCAGCTCAGGCTCAATCCGTTGGCCACCGATTCGCCGGGGCAGAGGGCGTAGATTTTCGAATAGCGGGGGCGGAGCCAGGCGGTATAGCGCGCCATGTTGCCGCTTCGGGTGATGACGAGGACCGCTTCGGCCTTGAGTTCGTTGGCCATGACGACGGCGCTTTTGACCAGCTTTTGACGGGCGGTGGTGAGGTCGGAGTGCTCGAAAAAGTTGGCGCCGCCGCTCCGCTCGATGCGCGTGGCGATGCGGTCGAAAACCTCGATGCATTTCAGCGGATGTTTGCCGACGGTGGTTTCGCCGCTGAGCATGATGGCATCGGCCTGTTCGT
>JBEKFT010000115.1:0-6496 GCA_050013175.1 Verrucomicrobiota bacterium | reverse complement strand
TCAGGCAACGTTCCACGCCGCGGCGCGTGTTCACCGATTCCTGCAGCGCGACTTCGTGCGGCGTGCCTTTGAACAGGAACCCGCCCGCGCCGGTGTAAAGGCCCTCGTTGTTCTCCCGGATCACGACAAAGTCCACGTGTTCCGGGCCCTTGTCCTTGAGCGGGCAGTCCACCGCGCGGTACAGTTTCACCGGCCGAAGATTGATGTATTGCTCCAGCTCGAAGCGGAGGCGGAGCAGAATGCCCTTCTCGAGAATGCCGGGCTTGACATGGGGATGGCCGACTGCGCCCAGGAAAATGGCCTTGAACTTGCGCAGCTCCTCCACCGCGCTGTCGGGCAGCACCTCGCCGGTCTTCAGGTAACGTTCTCCGCCGAAATCGTAAGGGTGCCAGTTCAGCTTGAACTCGAATTTTCGGGCGGCCGCCTCGCAAACCTTCAGGGCTTCGCGCGTGACTTCCGGGCCGGTGCCGTCGCCGCCGATGACTGCAACATTGTAGCTTTTCATGAGTCGATGTCGTCTCTCCCCGAGAGCCATCGGGGGAGCCGTGATGCTAATGCTTTGACGCGCGGAGGCAATGGAATTCGACAGGGAATTCGATCAAGGAATCCAGATCAGATCGGGATTGTTGGTGATGGCTCGATGCCGCGGGAAATCCCAATACGCCGTGTTCGGGAAGCGGACGACGTGGCCGTCGAGGAACAGAAACTGCGCGCCGCGACTGTGGAGGTTGGTGTGGACGTTGTTCTGTTGCGCGACGGGCGCGGCGCCGCCGTTGTCGAACAACCAGACCGTGCAGGCAGGGCGGGGGATGGAAGTGATGCTGATCCGGTTGCCGGCTCCCAGGCCGTTCACGTGCTCGTTCAGGCAATAGTGGAAAAGGTTCTTTCCATTGCTGCGGCGTGAATTCGATCCATGTTCGCGTTCGTGCGCCACCGCATGTCCGCATACGCCGGCAAACCCATCGCCCGGGGCAGTTCGACATACCAACCTTCCTCCGTCGAACTGCCGCTCGCAGATCCGTCCTTTGGGAGAAAATCCTCGTTGTTGATCGCGAAGAGGCGGGTGGCGATGCCCCATTGCCGGAGATTGCCCAGACAGGCCGCCGCTTTGGCCTTGTCCCTGGCGCGCCCAAGCACCGACGAGAGCAGTGCCGCCAAAATGGCGAGGATCACCATCCCCACCAGCAGTTCCACCAGCGTAAACGCCCGACATGCCCTCGCCCTTGCCATAACCCCGTCCCGAGGCCAGCGTGAAAGCTTTCGCCCGCCTCGTCAACTTTCAATTTTCCTCAGTCGGATGATGGGGCGTATCTCGACACTGCCAACAGATGCGCCACGTTCCAGTGGCAGTGTCAAGCTGCGCCCCGGGTGATGTCAGTGATCATTCTCATGAGCGTGGCGATAAGGGGGTGGCGACGGCTCGTTGCCAGGAACCCCGGTTTTCTTTGACCTGACTGGGGACGAGCCGTCCCCACCCCGTCATGAATTAACGCGGGTTGTCGTTGCCATCCGACGGCACCCCTTTTAATTTTGCGCGCGATGATTCGCCTGGTCTTGTTCGACATCGACGGCACGCTCGTCCACACGGGCGGGGCTGGCGTCCGGGCGTTCGACAGGGTTTCGGCGACTGAATTTGGCGCGGCAAACGGCTTCGAGCGCGTCCAGTTCGCCGGACGCACCGATCCCAGCCTCGTGCGCGAATTCTTCGGTCTCCACCGCATCCCGGCAACGCCCGGGAATTTCGAGCGGTTCTTCATACGGCACGTCCATTGGCTCGATCATATCCTGGCGGCCAGCCACACCGGAGAGTGCCCCGGCGTCCGGGAATTCATCCGTGATTTAAAGGTTTTGCCGCATCCGCCGTTGCTCGGGTTGCTCACCGGAAATATCCGGCTCGGCGCCGAAATCAAACTTCGCCATTTCGACTTGTGGGGCGTCTTTGAGATCGGCGCGTTTGGCGACGACAGCGAAAACCGCGATGAGATCGCCGCCCTGGCGCGCCAGCGCGGGTGTCGCGCCCTGGGGGAGAATGTGCGCGACGATCAGGTGCTCGTCATCGGCGACACGCCGCTCGACATCCGTTGCGGACGCGCGATCGGCGCCAAAGTCCTGGCCGTGGCCACGGGCGGCGCCACGCTCGGAGAACTGGTGCGACACCACCCGGACTGGGCTGTGGAAGACCTGACACGGGTCCGCGCCGAAGAAGTGGCCCGGTGAAGTCGTTCAGACGTTGAAAGGCTTCGCCGCCACGGCGGCCGGACTGGGCCGCGGTCCGACCGCGACCCAATTTGACGGTTCAACACCTTGACGACGCGACGCAGCGCCCCGCCGTCAGTGCCGATGCGGTCCCCCGCCACAGCAGCCGCAACCGCCGCCACTCCCGGTTTCACACGCGGAAGCTCCCCCGGCGCTGCCGGCGCTGGAAGCGAACACGGAGAATTTCTTGGCGAGGTCTGTCGAGCCGCAATGCGGACACCGGGTTCCCGCCCAATCGCTGGAGCGAACAAGGATTTCGCTGTCGCGCTCGCACTTGCCGCAATGAAATTCGTAAATTGGCACGGGCTGAGAATATCGATCCCGCACGAAAACTCAAGCCCGTCCCGGTGCGCCCGGCTGGTTTGGGTCGCAGTTCATTTTTGTTGGTCTTCCTCCGCGGTGGTCGTGTATGCTGATCGAGGCTGGAACGCCGGACGAAACCGCAAAGACTTGAAATTGAATGAAGACTATGAGGAAGCAATGGCTTCAACTTTTGGGTTCAATCGCCGCGGGCGGCCTTTGGGTCACGGGCTGCGCCTGTTCACACACCACCCTGGTCCGCGAACCGGCGACCCTGTATTATCCAAAAGGTGAAGAGGTCCTGAGAGAGCCGGTCCCGGAACCTCGGCGCAGGATTGAAGGCGTTGTTCCCGACCGCACGTTCGTCTGGGTGCCCGGGTACTGGACGGGAGCGAACCAGAAATGGATGTGGATCGCCGGCCACCCGGAAACATCCGCGCCCCGCTAGACGTTGAACCTGAACAGCAGCACGTCGCCGTCCTTCACGACGTAGTCCCGCCCTTCGATCCGGTAGCGGCCCGTTTCGCGGGCGTGGCCCACCGAGCCGGACTTGACCAGGTCCTCCCAGTTCACCGTGTCCGCCTTGATGAAGCCGCGCTCAAAATCGGTGTGGATGGCGCCCGCGGCCCTCGACGCCGTGTCGCCCGCGTGAATCGTCCAGGCCCGGACCTCCTTTTCGTTGAACGTGAAAAAGGTCCGCAGACCGAGCAATTGATAGACGCTGCGGATCAGAACCGGCAGGCCGGACTCCGCCGCGCCGAGTTCCTTTAAATACGCCGCCCCTTCCTCCGGCGAGAGATCCGCAAGATCGCTCTCCAATTGCGCGCAGACTGCCACCGTCCCGCAGGCATGGTGCGTGCGGGCAAACTCGCGCACCGCGGTCACGTGCGGGTTTGCGTCCGCCGACGCCAGGTCGCCTTCCTTCACGTTCGCCGCAAAAAGGGTCGCCTTGTCGGTCAATAGGAAGAAGCTGCGGACGATGGACTTTTCCTCCGAGGCCAGAGGCAGCGCCAGCGTGTTGGCCGGCTTGCCGGTGTTCAAGTGCGCGCCGATCTTTTGCAAAAGATCCGCCTCCAGCAGCGCGTGTTTGTCACCACGCTTCACATCTTTGGAAATCTTTTCCTGCCTCTTCTTGACCGTCTCGAGGTCCGCCAGCACCAGTTCCGTGGCGACAATCCCAATGTCGCGCACCGGATCGATGCTGCCCGCAACGTGCACGACGTTCGGGTCTTCAAAACAGCGCACGACCTGCACGATCGCGTCCACCTCGCGGATGTGGCTGAGAAACTTGTTGCCCAGTCCTTCGCCTTGCGACGAACCCTTGACCAGCCCCGCGATATCGACAAACTCGATCGTGGTCGGGATGAGCGTCGTGACTTTTGCGATCCTGGCGACGGGTTCGAGCCGCAGTTCGGGCACGGTGACGACGCCGAGGTTCGGTTCGATGGTGCAGAAAGGGTAATTCTCCGCCGACGCCTTGTGAGAGCGGGTGAGGGCGTTGAAGAGCGTGGACTTGCCGACATTGGGAAGACCGACGATGCCTGCCTTCAACATGGGGGAATGATAGCCGCAAATGAACGCGAAGAACACCAATAAAAACCCGAAACCCGAGATTCGGTAGCTTGCCTCAACGCCACAGGTAATCTTTCACTTTAGCCATTGAATCCTGATTTCCTTCTCCGCTGCCTTGAACTCCGGGTCGCCGGTCACGAGGTCGGCCTTCTTCTCCTTGGCCAGCGCGGCGGCGAAAGCATCCGCGAGGCTGAAGCTGATACGCGATTTAAGATCCGCCGCCCGGTCGGCCAGTTCGCGGGTGGCCGGATGGAATTCGATGGGCAGCACGGGCAGATCGCGGGCAATCCCTTCCCAGGCAGCCGCGCCGTCTTTGCGGAGGATGATGTATAGGAATTATGACTTAAAGCCAGAATGTGGCGGCGATGGTTTCGCCCGTGCGGGGCTTCAGGGGGGTGAGGATGATTTACCCAAGGCTGCGCGGCGCTTGCCCTGGGCTATTCTCTCTCGTCCCGATGGGGCCGGCCTGTTTCAGAATTCAAACACCGGCAGGAGGGCCATCCTGCTTCGCGGCTTCCTCCACCGCTTCTCGAATGGCCTCTTTGAATTTCCCGGTTCCCTGATCGAACGCGGCGGCCATCGGCAGAACGCGCGTCTTGAGGATCCGGCGTTTGAACTTTTTCAGGTTCTCCCCGGCCACCGGTTCATCCATTTTGTTGGCGACCACGAGGCGCGGCTTCCGCATCAGGGCGGGATCGTAAAGCTCCAGCTCGTTCAGAAGACTTTTGTAGTCGTTCCACGGCGCGCGGCCATCCGTGCCGGCCATGTCGAGCAGCAGCACCAGAATCTTGCATCGCTCGATGTGGCGGAGAAAAGCATGGCCCAGGCCCGCGTTCTGGTGCGCCCCCTCGATCAATCCCGGCACGTCGCAGACCGTGAGGCGATAAAAGTCGGAATACTCCACGATCCCGATTTGCGGATGCAACGTGGTGAACGGATACGCCGCGACCTTCGGTCGTGCGCGGGAAATGGCCGTGAGCAACGTGGACTTGCCGGCATTCGGATAGCCGACCAGTCCGATCTCGGCCATGATCCGCAATTCAAAAAGGAATTCCCCTTCTTCGCCCGGCTCGCCCGGTTGCGCGAAGCGGGGTGTCTGGTGCGCGGCGGTGGCGAAGTTCCGGTTGCCCAGTCCGCCCCGTCCCGCCTTGCGCAGGACGAAACGCTGTCCGTGTCGGGTCAGGTCTGCAACCAACTCGCCTTTGGAGGAGTCGCTGAACTCGGCCGATCCGCCCGCCCGCTCCTTGGACAAATCCAATTCCATCGCCCGGGCTCCGCTGGAGTGGCGAATGATCGGGCGCCGGCTCGCGCTGGTTCGGAGGACGCGGGGTTCTTCCCCGGACTCAGGAAGGGAGGCTTCGCCCGCGCCGCTGTCCGAAGGCAGTTTCCACACGAGCGTCCCGCAGGGGACCTTGACGACCAGGTCTTTTCCCGCGGGACCATCCATGCCTTTGCCCAGGCCCATGGTGCCATCCTCTGCGAGCAGGCGCGGCTGATAATACTGCGCGATGAGATTGTTGAGGTCGTGGTCGGCTTCCAGGATCACCTCGCCGCCGCGGCCGCCGTTGCCGCCGCTGGGTCCTCCCTTGGGGCGATACTTCTCGCGCTGGAATGCCACGCAACCCTTGCCGCCGTGGCCGGCGCGCGCGTAAACCCTGATCTCGTCAACAAACATTTCTTTAATCGCGGCCGCCGGCGTCAGCCGGCCCTGATCCAAAAGGCTTCGTGAATCGAAGACCGTGTGTTCCCCCGGCCGCCGCCGGGAACAAAAAGGGCGAGGCTTGATCACCTCGCCCGCGAGTTCAGTTTGAAATACCTAGTTGTTCGCGGCCGGGTTCGCGACGATGTTCACGCGGTGCCCGTCCTTGTCGAAAGCAACCTTACCGTCCACAAGCGCGAACAACGTCCAGTCCCGCCCGGTGCCCACGTTTTCTCCGGCAACGAACTTGGTGCCGCGTTGGCGGACGAGAATGCTCCCGGCGGTGACATACTGGCCGCCATATCGTTTGACGCCAAGCCGCTTGCTGACGCTGTCGCGTCCGTTGCGAACACTGCCTTGACCTTTCTTGTGTGCCATAAAAATGGATCCGTTAAGCTTTGATTTCCTTGATCTTGACCACCGTCAGTTCCTGACGGTGACCGATCGATTTGTGGTAGCCTTTGCGGCGTTTCATCTTAAAAGTCAGTTTCTTCTCGCCGCGAATGTGTTCAACCACGTCGGCCACCACGCTGGCATTCGCCACCGTCGGCGAACCTACGCTGAGCTTGCCATCGTTGTTGACAAAAAGCACGCGGTCAAAAGTCACGGGCTGCCCGGCTTCAACAGTCAGACGCTCGATTTCCAGCGTGTCACCCGCGGTGACCCGAT